>NZ_MRUJ01000153.1:0-23344 GCF_002099325.1 Frankia sp. KB5
CGCCTCGGCCGCCACGGCCCTCGCCGGTCACGTCGGGCGCCTGCCGGCGGACGCGCCCGCCGCCGCGGTCGCCCACCATCTCGCCTCGGTGGCGCTGGCCGCCGGCGGCGCGGACAACATCACCGTGGTCGTCATCGACATATTCTGACTCAGCTCCAGAATTGCGAGGTCTAAACCGACGGAATCAAGTGGTTATGGCGACGCATGCTTTGCCGGCAAATCCTGGCTCGACCGGATCCCCAGGGACACCGGTCGAGCCAGGGGCGTCACCGATCAGGTCGTTGATCAGGTCGTTGATCAGGTCGCCGATTAAGGTCGTTGATTAAGGTCGTTGATTAAGGTTGTTGATCAGATGGAGAAGTCCTCGCCGTGCCACACACCGGCCTGGGGCGGGCGGATCGTGGGACGGGCTGCGACCCGCCCGTCGGYGCGGCCGTCGGTGTTCCCGGTGTTCCCGTCGAGCACCGCCTCCAGCTGGTCGACCCGGGTGAGCAGGGACTTCAGGCTGACGCCGACGAGGTCGGGGAGCACGTCGTCCTGACCGGGCAGGGCGGTGGCCGGCCGGGGACGGCTGGGGGTGATGACCTGGCCGGGGACGCCAACGACCACTGAGCCGGGCGGCACGGGCCGGGCAGGTCGGCTGGATAGGCCGGGCCGGCTGGCCCGGGTGGGCCGACGACGGCGAGGGCGAACCCGTCCTCGTTGCTCCGGTGGACGAGGCCGCGGTCCGACACGCCGGCCGCGATCGTCAGGTCGACATCGATCCGGTCGCCGATGGTGGGGTGCCGCTTGGTCGGTTCCAGGCTGGTGCCGCCGAGGGTGACCCCGTGGTAGATCGTGACGTCGGCGCCGACCTCGGCGGTCTCCCCGATGACCACGCCGGTGGCGTGGTCGATGAAGACGCCGGGGCCGAGCGTGGCGGCGGGGTGGATCTCGACCCCGGTGAGCATGCGGGTGAGCGTGGCAACCACGCGCCCGGGCAGCCGCAGGTCACGGGTCCACAGCCAGTGGCTGATCCGGTGGCCCCAGACGGCGTGCACGCCGGGATAGCACAGGGCGATCTCGAGGGTGGAGCGGGCGGCCGGATCCCGTTCCTTCACCGTGCGCAGGTCATGGCGCAGCGTCGAGAGCACAGCCGGTCACCCGAGCCCGGCGAACAACGGTGTGCTCAGGTAGCGCTCGCCGAAGTCCGGAAGCACGACGACGACCAGCTTCCCGGCGTTCTCCGGGCGGCGGGCTACCTGCAGCGCCGCCGACACCGCCGCGCCCGAGGAGATGCCCACCAGGAGTCCCTCCTCCTGGGCCAGCCGGCGGGCCAGGTCGAAGGCGTCCTCACCATCGACCTGGATGATCTCGTCGACGAGGCCGGTCTCCAGGACCGGCGGGACGAACCCGGCGCCGATGCCCTGGATCGGGTGCGGTCCCTTCACGCCGCCCGAGAGCACCGGCGATGCCGACGGCTCCACGGCGACGAACCGGGCCTCGGGCCTGCGCTCCTTGATGACCTGGGCGACGCCGGTGATGGTCCCGCCGGTGCCGACTCCGGCGACGAGCACGTCGATCTGCCCGTCGGTGTCGCGCCAGATCTCCTCGGCGGTCGTGGCGCGGTGGATCGCCGGGTTGGCCGGGTTCTCGAATTGCTGCGGGATGAGGTACCGTTCGTCGTTCTTCGCGAGCTCCTCCGCCTTCGCGATGGCGCCGGGCATGCCCTCGGCACCGGGGGTGAGCACGAGCTCCGCGCCGAGGGCCCGCAGCAGCATCCGCCGCTCGGTGCTCATCGTCTCAGGCATCGTCAGGACGCAGCGGTAGCCGCGGGCGGCGCACACCATGGCCAGGGCGATGCCGGTGTTCCCACTGGTGGGTTCGAGGATGACGGTGTCCGGCCCGATCAGCCCGGCCCGCTCCACGGCGTCGATCAGGGCCACACCGAGACGGTCCTTCACGCTGTGCGCCGGGTTGAAGGACTCCAGTTTGGCCACGACCTGGGCTCCCACTCCGTCCGTGACGCGACGCAATCGGACCAGCGGCGTGTTGCCGATCAGTTGCGTGATGTCTTCCGCGATCCTCATCGATGTTCTCCTCTGCCGGGCCCCGTGGTCATCCACTCTGCCAGGCCCRCACCTTCCCGACCTTCCTGACGACCTCGACGGGCCTGCTGGTTCGTCCACGGCCGGGAAAGTTAGGCCCACAGGTCCCCCGGGCCAACATCCGGAAGCCCCGGCCCGCCGGGTCGTCGTACCTGTACCGGCGTACCTGTACCGGCGCCTCAGGCCAGGCGCACAGTAGCCATCAACCCCCGGCAGCCATCAACCCCCCGGCAGCGAGTGCCTGGGTGGACTCCACGGTGACCATGCCGCTCAGCGAGTCACCGATCACTATTAGCCGTACATTATTCTCCGGACGGGTATGTGCGCCGCGGACACGGGCGATCCAGACACGGGCGATCCAGGTGTGGCCCCGCGCTGGCGGGAGTCGGGAGTTGTGGATGGAACCGACCGCCGAGACGTTGGCCCGGTGGGCGCACGACTACGCGCCGAGTGCCGCGGACCTCGACCTGGCGCAGCGCTCGCTGCTCGACACGATAGCGGTCACGCTCGCCGCCCGGCAGGACGATCTGGTGGCGCTGTCGGCCGGGCTGCCGGACGCGGCGCGCTGGGCGGCGGTCGGGCACGTCCTGGATTTCGACGACCTGCACCTGGAGTCGACCACCCACATCAGCGTGGTGTGCGTCCCCGCGACGCTGGCCGTCGGCGGGGACGCCCGCGCCTACCTGGCGGGGGCCGGGATGATGGCGCGGCTCGGGGTGGCGCTGGGCTGGTCGCACTATGCCGGCGGATGGCACGCCACCTGTACGGCCGGGGCGCCGGCCGCCGCCGTGTCCGCGTCGGTGGCGCTGGGCCTGTCGGCCGAGCGGATCGCCACCGCGATCGCGCTCTCGGTTCCCGCGGCCGGCGGGGTGCAGCGGGCATTCGGTTCCGCCGGCAAGTCCCTGCAGGTCGGCTTCGCCGCCGACGCGGGAGTTCGGGCGGCGAGGCTGGCCGCCGCCGGCGCCACCGCGGATCCGACCGCGCTGGATGCATGGCTCCGACTGGTCGGCGGCGACCCGGACCGCATCGACGTGACCGGCCCGGCGGTTCCCGGCGGGCTGGCGATCAAGATTTTTCCCTGCTGCTACGCACTGCAACGCCCGATCAGCGCGCTGCGCGAGCACCTGCCTGCCGACGTCGTCGCCTCGGGCATCACCGCGATCGAGGTGAGCACACCCGAGGGCGCGGTGCAGCCACTGATCCACCATCGGCCCCGCACCGGGCTGCAGGGGAAGTTCAGCCTTGAATATGCCATCGCCGCCGCACTGCTAGACCCCCATCCCGGCTTCGGGAGTTTCACCGACCTCGCCGTGACCCGACCCGAAGCCCAGCGTCTGCTCCAGCTCGTAGCCGTCACCGAGACCCCGGGCGGTGACGGGCTGCTCTCCGGCCGCATCGATATCACGCTCACCCTCAGCGGTGGCGCCCGGTACTCGGTGAGCCAGCGGCTGCCACCCGGGTCGCCCGGGCGGCCACCTTCGGACCAGGACCTGCGCGCCAAGATCGCCGACTGTGGCCCCGACGTTCCCGCGCTGCTGACCGGACTGGACTGGGCGCGTGCCGCGACGCTGCTGGCAGACCACCTGCCTGGCCAAAGGAGCGGCCTGACGTGACCGAGCACCACATGACCGAGCACCAGCGGCACCGCACTGCGCCGGGCGCCGCCCCGGACTCCCCTTCGCCGCACGTCCCGCTGCCGTTGGCCGGGGTGACCGTGGTCAGCCTGGAGCAGGCCGTCGCGGCCCCGTTCGCCACCCGCCAGCTGGCTGATTTCGGCGCGCGGGTCATCAAGATCGAACGGCCCGACGGCGGCGACTTCGCCCGCCGCTACGACGTGTCGGTGCACGGCCAGTCGAGCTACTTCGTGTGGCTCAACCGCTCCAAGGAATCCCTCACCCTGGACGTGAAAACCGCCGAGGGGCGCGCGGTTCTGGAGGAGCTGCTGGCCAGGGCCGACGTGCTGGTGCAGAACCTCGGCCCCGGCGCCGCCGCTCGCCTCGGCCTCGACGCCTCGTCCCTGGCCGACCGGCACCCTCGGGTGATCCCCTGCACGATCTCCGGCTACGGTACCGACGGGCCCTGGGCCGACCGGAAAGCCTACGACCTGCTCGTGCAGTGCGAGACCGGCCTCGTGTCGCTGACCGGTAGCCCGGACCAGATGGCGAAGGCCGGGATCTCGGTCGCCGACATCGCCGCCGGCATGTACGCCTACACCGGCATCCTCACCGCCCTCTACCGGCGCGCCACCACGGGGTCGGTCTCCGCGGTCGAGGTATCGTTGTTCGAGGCCCTCGCCGAGTGGATGGGTTCACCGGCCTACTACACCCGGTACGGCGGGCGGCAACCGGCACGGGTCGGCGCTCAGCACGCCACCATCGCCCCCTACGGCCCGTTCACCACCGCCGAGGACCAGACGGTGCTGCTGGCCATCCAGAACGAACGCGAATGGCACGCCTTCTGCCGGATCGTGCTCGACGACCCGACCCTGACCGAGGACCACCGCTTCGCGACCAACTCCGCACGCGTCGCCCACCGCGACGCCCTCAACGGGGTGATCGCGGACCGATTCGCCGCGCTCGATACCGGCACAGTGYTGGCGTTGCTGGCCAAAGCCGGTATCGCCAACGCCCGACTGAACTCCGTCGCCCACTTCCTCGACCATCCCGTCCTGACTGGCCGCGACCGGTGGCGCACCGTTGCCACCCCCGGCGGCGACATCGGTGCCCTCCTGCCTCCGGTCACCCTCACCGACCTGGACCCGGTGATGAACCCCGTTCCCGCCCTCGGCGAACACACCGACACCATCCTGCGCAGCCTGGGCCGCACCGATACCGCCATCGCCGCGCTCCGTGCCGACGGCGTCATCTGACCTCCGCCGACCCCCGGCCCCCCATCCAACGAGGACCAGCCATCCAAGAGCCATCCAAGAGGACCAGCCGAAGAGGACCCGGCGTGAGTACCTTGACCGCAGAAGAAAAAGCCATCGTCGACACCGTGCGCGACTTCGTCGATCGGGAGGTCCGCCCGGTCGCCCGGGACCTGGAACACGCCAACGACTATCCCGAGAAGCTCATCGAGCAGATGAAAAAGCTCGGCATCTTCGGCCTGACCATTCCGGAACCCTACGGCGAGGTTGCCGTCTCCACCCCCTGCTACGTCCAGGTCACCGAGCAGCTCGCCCGCGGCTGGATGAGCCTGGCCGGCGCGATGGGTGGCCACACCGTCGTCTCCACACTCATCCTCACCTTCGGCACCGARCAGCAGAAGCTGCGTTATCTGCCCGCACTGGCCAGCGGTGAGATCCGCGCCACGATGGCGTTGACCGAACCCGCTGGAGGTTCCGACCTGCAGGCCCTCACCACCAGCGCCCGCCGCGCCGGTGAGCACTACGTGGTCAACGGGTCGAAGACGTGGATCACCAACGCCCGCCGCTCCCAGCTGATCGCGCTGCTGTGCAGGACCGATCCGAAAGCCGAGCCCAGGCACAAGGGCATCAGCATCCTGCTCGTCGAACCCGGCGACGGATTCACCGTGTCCAGGGACCTGCCAAAACTCGGCTACAAGGGCGTCGAAAGCTGTGAGCTGTCCTTCGATGACTACCATGTCCCCGTCGATGCGCTGCTCGGCGGTGAGGAAGGCCGCGGATTCGCGCAGATGATGAAGGGCCTGGAGATCGGCCGGATCCAGGTCGCCGCCCGCGCCCTCGGTGTCGCCCGCGCCGCGCTGGACGACGCACTGCGTTACGCCCAGGAACGCGAGGCCTTCGGCAAGCCGATCTGGAAACACCAGTCCATCGGCAACTACCTCGCCGACATGGCCACCAAGTACACCGCTGCCCGCCAGCTCGTGCTCCTGGCCGCCGACCGCTACGACGCCGGCGACCGATGCGACCTGGAAGCCGGGATGGCCAAGCTGTTCGCCTCGGAAACCGCGATGGAGATCGCGCTCAACGCGGTCCGGGTGCACGGCGGCTACGGCTACTCCACCGAGTTCGACGTCGAACGCTACTTCCGTGACGCCCCACTCATGATCATCGGCGAAGGCACCAACGAGATCCAGCGCAACGTCATCGCCGCCCAGCTCGTCGCCCGAGGGGGAATCACCCCTTGATGGGAATCATCCCTTGACCAGCATCGCCGCCGTCCGTACCCGGCGACGTCCGGCGATCCTCCCGATCATGGTGCCGGCTGAACCGCGGAGGGTCAGGCACGGTTCACGACCTGCGGGCCGTGCCGAACCCTCCACACTCAACCCTCCACACTTTTCCGTCGCGACGTCGGCCTCCTCCCTACACTGGTTCCCGTGACGGCGGCGGTGGGCAAACGGCAGGCCGTGGTCGCGGTGCTGCTGAGGGCCGGTCGCGTACTGGTCATCCGGCGTGGGCCGCAGGCGCGGAGACCGGGCTACTGGGCTCCGCTGAGCGGCCGGATCGAGCCCGGCGAGAGCCAGGCGGCGGCGCTGGTTCGCGAGGTCCGTGAGGAGGTGGGGCTGGCGGTCACCCCCCTTGCGAAGGTCTGGGAATGCGACACCGACGACGGCAGCTACCAGCTGCACTGGTGGACCGCCGAGGTCGGATCCGACGAGGAACTGATCCTCGACCCGGGCGAGGTGAGCGACGCCCGCTGGGTGACGCCGCACGAGTTCACCCGGCTGGAGCTCACGTTCGCCGGTCACCACGAATTCTTCGAACGGGTGCTTCCGACCCTCGGTTAACCGGCTGTCCGATGTCGAGGCGGACCTGCCGGCGGGTCATTGTGGGGCGGGTCATTGAGTGGCGTGGTGGCCGGCCGGTGGGGGTCCGGGGTTCGGGAGGCCGGCGGCGACGGCCCGGGCGCGGACGCCGATATCGGCCTGGTCGGTGAACAGCCCGTCGATGCCCGTCTTGAGATAGGCAACCTGTTCGTCGACGGCCCGGCCGAGGTCGCTGGGGTTGGCGCCCACCTGGTAGTCCTTCGGGAGGAAGGTGTTCTCCGCGCGGAAGGTGTACGGGTGCACCACCAACCCGGCGGCGTGGGCGTCGGTGACCAGGGAGGTCGGGGTACCCAGCGTCCCGTCCCCGGCCCGGGGGATGATCTGAAGCTTGTCCGGGCCGATGCCGTTCGCGTAGCGGGCGATCTGCCACAGCCCGGCCAGCATCGACAGATCCTGGTACGTCCGCGGGTCGCCGGCATTGACGAGATCGAACGGTGCGCCCGTGGCGGACAGCAGCTGTACCGAGGCCGTGCGCAGGCCGAGTGTGCGCAGCTCGCAGAGATTCGTGGTCTCAAAGGACTGGACGTACACCGGCGCGCCCCGGTGGTTCAGGCCGTACCGGACCAGGATGTCCAGCAGCCGCCGCTCCAGGGGCAGGCCGGCCTTGGCGAAGTAGGTCGGGTGCTTGGTCTCCGGGTAGACGCCGATCTCGCGGCCGAGTTCCCGGGACAGCCGGGCGCGCAGGTCGAGCAGTTCGGTGAACGTCGGGATCTCGGACTGGCCGTCGTACCTGGTGTTCCGCGGGCGGACCTCGGGCAGCCGTTCCTTGGCGCGCAGCGTCTTCAGTTCGGCCAGGGTGAAGTCCTCGGTGAACCAGCCGGTGGTCGCGACGCCGTCGAGAATCTTCGTCGTCCGGCGGGCGGCGAACTCGGGATGCGCGACGACGTCGGTGGTTCCGCCGATCTCCGGCTCGTGCCGGCAGACCAGGACGCCGTCCCTGGTGGACACGAGGTCCGGCTCGACGAAGTCGGCACCCAACCGGGCGGCCAGTTCGTAGGAGGCCAGGGTGTGCTCCGGGCGGTAGCCGGCCGCTCCCCGATGCCCGATCACCAGTGTCGGGCGACGCTGGCCACCGCCGGAACCAAGGGCGCCCGCCGGGGCGACCGACGCGGCTACCGGGACGAGGAGAGGGACGGCGGCGAAAGGCGCTGCGACGATCCCCGCGAGCACGCGACGACGGTCCACAAGTCCTCCAGCGCAGCGGCGACGACCCTCGCCGACGGAGCGCCCATAAAGCCAACCGGAAACAGCCGACCAACGAACGGACCACGTGTTACCCGCCGTGGTCGCCCAGATGGCACTTTGATGAACCTGGCGCACGAACAGCCGGCCGTAACCATCAGCCGCGCGCAACGGTGACGACCTCGGTCAGCCCGCCTCCGTCAGCGTGCGGACCGCGGTGACACGAGCGGCCCTACAGCCGGCCGGTCGGTACGGGCCGCTACGGTGCTGTGCCGGGCAGCGGGGAACAGAACCCGCTCAGCCCGGGGCTGCCGGGGCGGCCGACACCCGGACACCGCAGGTGAGGTTGGCCAGGTAGACCTGGGTGCGTCCGCTCGGGTCCAGCAGCAACGGCGGACCGCCGCGGGCCGCGGTACCGAAGCTGATCTCCCGGCCGTCGGCGGCGTCGTGGAGCTGCAGCCCGCAGTCGTCCGAGCCGGCGAAGTCCACGACCTCGACCCGGACAAGGCCCGAGGCGACCTCGAACGCGTCGGTGTCGCCGGTGCCGGCCTGCTGGGCGAAGGGCAGGACGGCCGTCCCCGATCCGGAGCGGGCCGTCACCGAGCACCCGGGGTCGTTGGCCCGCCAGTGGAAGCCGCCGACAAGCGGTACCTGGAAGGTCTTCGCGCCGTAGACCTCCTTGATCGCCTTCTGCTCGCCGGTGCTGTCGCTGGTCACGGTGATCGTGCACCCGTTGTCGGTGCCCTCGATCTGGTCGATGATCGCGAGACGCCACGGCGCGTCGGCGGTGAAGGACTGCCGGCCACTCGCCGAGTTGTCCGCGCTCGAGTTGTCGCCCCCGATCACCAGCACGGCGGCGAGCGCCCCCGCGAGCGCGAGGATCACGACGGTGCCGGCGCCCACCAACAGCCAGCGACGGCGACGGCGTGCCCGCGGCTCGGATGAAGCCGGGATCTGCGGTGCAGCCGGGATCTGCGGTGCAGCCGGTGGGGTGGGTGTCCGGGCGGCGTCGGGAAGGACGCGCGTCACCGGGATCCGCGCCCCCCGGGCGTGACCGACGAGCCGCTCGCACAGGTCGAGCGCGGTGGGCCGTTGCGGCGGCTGGCGGTCGAGTGCCTCGCGGACGGGCGCGTGCAGCTCCGGAGCGAGCCGGTCGAAGTCGATCTGGAACTCGGCGGCCGCGATCCGCGACGCCACCGCGTCGGCGGAGCCGCTGCCGAACGGCGGCTGGCCGGTGGCTGCGAAGCAGACCAGGGCCCCCCAGCCGAACACGTCGCTGGMCGCGGTGACCTCCCCGCCTGTGGCCTGCTCCGGCGAGAGCCACCCGGGCGTGCCGACGACTCCGCCCACCGCGGTCAGCGGGCGCGCCTCGGCCGCCGCGGCGATCCCGAAGTCGATGACCTTCGGCCCGTCCGCGGTCCACAGCACATTGGACGGTTTGAGATCGCGGTGGATCAGGCCGGCCGCGTGGATGGACGCCAACGCCTCGGCGAGCCCGGCCGCCAGGATGATCTGCTCCCCGGTGGACAGGGGGCCGGCCGCCGCGACCTGGGCGGCGAGGTCCGGGGCGTCGACGAACTCGGTGGCCAGCCATGGACGTTCGGCCTCCAGCTCGAAGTCGACGAGCCGGGCGGTGTGGGCACCGCCGACCCGGAAACACGCCTGGACCTCGCGATGGAATCGCGCCCGGAACTGCGGATCGTCGGCGTACTCCGGTCGGATCAGCTTGACCGCGACCTGGCCGAGGGGACCCTCGGCCAGGTAGACCACACCCATCCCGCCGGCACCGAGCCTGCCCAGCACCCGGTGCCGGCCCAGCGACCCCGGATCCGTGGCCCGCGGCGGCTGCATCCTGACGCCGTGCGCGTCGCCCGGCACATCCACCCCCGTCTGCTCACCGCCGCCACCGAGCGGGTCGCCCCACTATCGCCGAGGCCTGCGACGGTGACGAGAGCACCCCGACGATCGCTACTTTTCGTAGTCGTCGCACGCGACGAGGGTGCGCGACCGCCCCGCCGACGGCCGTACCGGCCGGACAGCCGAGGCGACGGCGTCCGTGACGGCATCCGCGACCGCGTCTGTGACGTCTTAATGGCCACCAGAGCTTGCACATGACGTCAACTTGGCGCCATTATGGCGTCATGGACCTTGCACCGTATGTCGAGAACCTCCGCCGGGAACTCGCGGCAGCCGCGGAAGCCGGGGGTGAGGACGCCCGCGCGCTGGCCGAGCGGCTCGCCCTGCCGCTGGACTCGGCCGTCAGGCTCGCCCTGCTGGAGGCGCTGTCGGCCGCCGCCGACGAGATCACCCGAGAGTTGGCACCGGGCTCGGTCGAGGTACGCCTGCGTGGGCGAGACCCTGATTTTGTCGTGACGCCACCACCGGCCGACCACTCGGATGCGGACGACTTCGAGGCCGCCGTGGTCAGGCAACCGTCCGCCGCTCCAGAGGACGACGAGGGACGTACCTCGCGGATCACGCTACGCGTCCCCGAGCGTCTCAAACCGCGCATCGATGAAGCGGCCGAGCACGAAGGACTGTCCGTCAACGCCTGGCTGGTGCACGCCGTCTGCGCCGCRCTCGACCCCGGTGCCGCGGGGCGGCGCACCGGTCCGCACGCAGGCCAGCAGATGGGACTGCGTTACAGCGGCTGGGTGCGTTAGCCACGCCGGCGTTAGCCACGCCGGCGTTAGCCACGCCGGCGTTCACCGCGTCCGGGCAAGCCATGTCCAGGCTGACGACGTTACAAGGAGATCATCATGCCGACTTTTCGCACCCCCGAACCGATCCTCGCCGTCATCGAACTCGGGACCGGCCACGTCCGGATCAACGCGAGCGACCGCGCCGACACGGTCGTGGAGGTACGCCCGAGCGACCCGTCGCACGACACCGACGTGCGGACGGCGCGGGAGACCCGCATCGAATATGACAAAGGCAAGCTTCACCTCAGAGCGCCCAGGAAGACGGCCCGCTCGCTGTTCGGGTCGGACGGCTCCGTCACCGTGACAGTCGAGCTGCCCACCGGTTCGCGGGTCGAGGCGAGCTCGATGACCAACATCCAGAGCACGGGCCGCCTGGGCGATTCCAGCTTCCACACCGCCACCGGCGACATTGACCTTGACCAGACCGGCAGGCTCCGGCTGGGGACCGCCGACGGGAACGTGTCCGTGGGCCGCACGACCGGGCACGCCGAGATCAAGACCTCGAACGGCATGATCCGGATCCGCGAGATCGACGGCTCGGCGGTAGTCAAGACGGCCAACGGGGGCGTCACCATCGGTGAGGTGACGGGAGACGCACGGCTGATCACTGCCTCCGGTGCCATCACCGTCGACCGCGCGCTGGCGGGCGTCGAGGCCAGGACCGCCTCGGGCAGCGTGCGGATCGGCGAAGTGGTGCGCGGCACAGTCGCGCTCGTATCCGGTTCCGGCCGGCTCGAAGTGGGAGTACGGAAAGGTACCGCCGCCCTGCTGGACGTCCGCTCGGGACGCGGCGGTGTGCACAGCGAACTGACCGCCATCCACGCCCCCGCGCCCACCGACGAGACCGTCGAGGTGCGCGCCCGTAGCGGCGACGGCGACATCCTGATCCACCGTGCCTGACCGTTCCCGAAGCGCGAGCCGGCCCGGCTACGCCTTCCGCTCGATGGCGCCGTAGCCGCTGACCCGGGCGTCGGTCAGGTCAGCGGGCATGGTGCGTCGGGCCGCCAGCGGCGTGCCACCTGCACCCCCTCAAGGGCGGCCTTCGGCCGCCGGCAGGTCGGCCTGTCGGAGCGTTCCGCCCTCCCGTGTCCGGCTCAGCGGAGAAGGATGGCGTGGTCCGGGTTGTCGAGCCAGAAGGTTTGCCCGTCGGGAGTCACAGTGAGCCCGAACCGATCGCGGGAGGGCCGGCCGGAGTTCATCCACCAGTCGTAGGCCGTCTCCAGCTCGTCCCAGAGTCGACGCGGCCCGTACTGGGTGATCTCGTGCTCGTCCAGGCCTGCGGTCAGCGATGCCCAGGACTGCGACGGGCTGTGAGACAGCAACAGGGTGTTCGCGGGGCCGCCTTCGTCGATGTCCCCGGTCGTGCAGCCCGGCAGCCACAAGCCGACCGCGAACCCGGTCGCCGCATCATCGAAAGGCTCGCGGAGATACCGGCGGGTGGGCCTGACGTCCGCGTCGTCCTCACCCAGCCACCACACATGCGGGTCGCGCCGCTGGTTCCGTAGCCGCATGAACCCGGCCTCATCGTGGAACCGGCCGCGGGCCACACCATCGTCATCGACGACCAGAACCGCCAACGCCCCGTCGAAGGTACCGGCGAACGGGAACACGATCCGCCCCCCGGGCCGGGTCTGCTCCACCCACGAACAGGGGACCACCGACACTGACGCTGTTGCGATCACACGGTCGTACGGTGCGCCCGCCGGATAGCCCGCGGTCCCATCCCCTGCGATCACCCGCACGGGATGGCCGGTCCGGTCCAACGCCGCCCGTGCCTGTCCGGCTATCATCGGGTCGACTTCCATGCTGGTCACCTGACCGGAACCGGCCTGCACCGCGAGAAGCGCAGCGTTGTAGCCGGTACCTGTCCCGATCTCCAGCACGCGCATTCCCGGGCGCACGCCGAGGAGATCAAGCATCCGGTCGACCACCCACCGCGCACTACACGAACTGGTCGGGATGATCCCCTTACCGTCGTACTTGTCCCTACCATCGTCTACCTGGGTGGTGATCGCCTGATCGCTACGGACCAGCGCCAACCACCCTTCCGGATCTTCGCTTCGACGGAGCGGAACCAGGAAGAATCCGTCATCACCGGTCACCCAGACCTCATCCGGGATGAAGTCCTCCCGGTTCACCACCCGCCCGCTCATGCCTTCCCGGTGCCCTTGCATAGCTGACAGGTTTTCTTCTCCTTCGTCCCGTCGTTGACAACTTCGACCGTCCCATCACCGGAACACCCAGGACAGGCCACCGGCTTCGAGTGCTTCCCCACGCCGAACTGCCTCTCCCCCCTCGGGATCTACCAGCCGCCATAATCTCACCGGAGCAGACGCAGCCGAGGCACGATGCCCATCACCTGCTGGCCCTGTAACCACCGAAGCCACAGGCAGCGCCGTGGTCGGTATGCCTGTTGGGCTGCGATATCGTGGCGGGTGCTGGAACGTGGCTGGGTATTCGGGGGGCCCGTGGGCGTCGCCATTGTTGATGCGGTCAAGCTTGCGAAAGACAACAAGCGTTCGTACGAGCAGCTCGAAGCTCGCTGTCGGCTGCTGGCCGGGCGAATGGCTGCCGAGACAGAGGCTCAGCAGCGGGCCCGTGCTGAGCTGTATGACGTGGCGCTGGTGCCGTTCCAGGAGGTGTTCAGTCGGCTGAAGAACGTCGATCTGGCTGAGCTCGGGGAGATCGACCTGCTGGTCGGCGGGGAGCTGCCGGACGTCGAACTGCGTCGGCTACGGATCAGTGTGGTCCAGTCACTGGGGGCGCTGGCTGCTGGGGCGGTGGCCGGCGCCGGGGCGGGTGGTGCGACGTTCGCGGCGGTCGGGGCCTTGGCGACGGCCACCACTGGGACGGCGATTTCAGGGCTGTCCGGTGCTGCGGCGACGAGCGCGACGTTGGCCTGGCTGGGCGGCGGGTCGATCGCCGCCGGTGGTGGTGGGGTCGCGGTCGGGACGACCGTGCTGGCGGGCATCGTGGCGGCGCCGGTGGTCATTGCTGTGGGCGGGGTGCTCGAGTGGCAGGGGCGCAGGGCCCGCACCGGTCAGCGCGAGACAGCGGCGCAGATCGCCGAGGCGGCGGCTGACTTCGGACGGGCGCAGGCGCAGGCGGCCCTCGTGCGTCGGCGCAGCCGGCAGGTCCGGGACATTCTCAAGGACCTGCGCGTCGCGATGACCGTCCGGCTGCCGCTGCTGGATACGCTCGTCACCGCCAACCCGGACTATGCGACCTACACGATCGCGCAGCGGCAGCGGGTGGCACAGCTCGTCGGGGTCGCCTCGACCGCGGTGACGGTGATGAGTACGCCGATCGCCGGCGAGGACGGAACGGTGGATGTGCAGGTTCGCCAGGTCGTTCTCAACGCCAAGCAGCGGCTGCTCGCCCTGCCCCGGCCAGCGTGACCACCTCTCATTCTGCCCTGCCTCACGGCAGACGCGAGAGGCATATCGGGCTGCTTCCCGGTGGGGCGGACGCCGCGGTCTGGTCGATCATCGACCAGACGACCCGCCGGACCGCGGCGGAGGTGGTCGAGACACGGAACGGCCGCGACACTGTCGTCAAGCTGGCGCGGCGGTATGCCAACCATGGCAATCCGCAGCGTGCCGGGCACCTGTTCGAGGTGATGCACGCGGTCGGATTCAACCGGCACGCGGCCCGCGCGGGCTCGACGGTACGCGCCCAGGTCCTGGAATGGACACAGGGCGGTCCGCAGAATGGTCCGGTCGACATCCGGCTGTCTGACGGTGGCCGGATGGTCGCCGAGGTGCAGGCCAAACTCGTCGACCGGGTGTCGGACACGACCCGCCAGATCTCGCGATCCGCATATCAGGGCATGGGGCGACTGGTCGCAGGAGACCGGGTCGACGCCGTCCACGACCTGCTCGACCGGCGGCTGGGCATGAACCAGGAGGGGATCTACTTCGAGGGCTACGCCGACGCGGCGGCTTTCAGCACCGACCGGCTCACGCACGGGTCGGTGCACAGCGATTCGATCAGCTACCGGCAGACGCAGGACGCCGCCCACAACCCGGCCCGATGGGCCAACCACCAGATCGCCGCCGCAGCCGGGCGAGACATCGCCACCTCCAGCCTCGCTGGAGCCGCCGCAGGCGCGCTCGTCGGCGCCATGGTCACCACGGCCAGCGAGACCGCCCGGATCCGTGCCGGCGAGACCTCCGCTGGCGCCGCAGTCATCACGGTCGCTGGCGGCACCGCCCGCAACGCCGCCCGCTCCGGTGCTATCGGCACGATCTCCGCTTCCGTCCGCACCGCGGCCAGCAGCGGTCTTCTGCCCAAGGCGCTGGGCAGCGGTACCGTGCCCGCCGCCATGGCTGACGCCGTGTGGGCCGTCGCCGACGCCGGCCTGGACCTGGCCCGCGGTCGCATCGACCCCGGCGAGTTCGCTGCCCGCAGCGTGACGGGGACCGCCAGGACCGGCCTGATGTGGGCCGGCGGCCTGGTCGGGCAGACCGTCGTCCCCGTCCCCGTCCTCGGAGCCCTCGTCGGTGGTGTCGTTGCGCAGGCCACCGCCGCCATCATCATCCAAGGACTCCAGCTCGCGATCGTCGCGGCCCGCGCCGACGGCGCCAGCCCCGAGCTACTCGCGGTCCTGGAAGCCGAGACCGTCACCACCGCGGCCACGGCCGCGCTGATCGGCCAGGCGACCATGACTCTCGGCGAGGATCAGCGCACTCAGGTCACCCGCGCCGCGCTACCCGACCTCGCCCACGTCCAGACGACGCTCACCACCAGCGATCCCAGCACCGCAATCATCGAACTTGCCACCGTTACCTGCCACCACGCCAACCAGCCGCTGTTCACCACCCTCGACGAATTCAACCAGTGGATGGCCGACACCGACGCTCCGCTCATCCTCAACCCGAACTGGTAACCCGAACTGGTAACCCACACCGAGCGCGCACCACGTTTCCCCGATCCGGCCGGTGGCACACCGGCCGGGTCTCGAGACCACGTCATCGGGAGACAACGAGGACCGGAACGGCATCGTCGATCTGGCCAGGTAGGRCATCACGGCAGACGACGGCGAAAGACCACCCAGATTGCCCACGTGCGCCCCGCCGGGTCAGTCGGCCGGGATGATCCGGTAGCCGACCCCCGCGAGCGTCTCGATGACGGGCGGGTCGCCGAGTTTGCGACGCAGCCGTCCAATGGTGACCGAGACGGTCTTGGTGAAGGGGTCCGCGTACTCGTCCCAGACCTGTTCGAGCAGCCGCTCGGCACTCAGCGGGGCCGGCATCGCGCGCAACAGTGCCTCCAGTACGGCGAATTCCTTGGCGGAGAGATCGAGTCGCCGCCCGTCACGGATGGCGGTGTGGCGCAGTGGGTCGAGTTCGACACCGCCGGCTTTGAGGACGCGTGGCTGCGCGGTGGGCCGACGCCGGGCCAGTGCCCGCACCCGTAGGACGAGTTCGGGAAAGTGGAAGGGTTTGGGGAGGTAGTCGTCCGCGCCGAGGCTCAGCCCGGTGACACGATCGGCGCTGGTGTCGGCCGCGGTGAGCATCAGAACCATGGCCGGGTCCTCGGAATCTATGATCATCCGGCACAACATGTCACCGTTCAGGCCGGGGAGGTCACGGTCGAGCAGCACGACGTCGTAGCGGTTGACATCGAGTTTGGCGGCGGCGTCGAGACCGTCGTAGCTGACATCGACGGCCATGCCGTGGTCACGGAGGCCTTCGGCGATGTCGTCGGCGAGGCGGTGCACGTCCTCGACGACGAGCACTCTCACCGCGACCCCCCGGGCCTCACCGCGACCCCGGCCTCACCGCGACCCCCCGGCACCCCCGGCACCCCCGGCACCCTCGGCACCCTCGGCACCCCCGACACCGGAGCGCGGCCGACGAGCGGCATGGTGATGACGGCCCGCAGACCGCCCTCGGGTCGGGCGCTCAGGTGCAGAGCGCCGTCATGGGCCGCGGCGATCGCGGCGACGATCGACAGCCCGAGCCCGACGCTGCCGGCGGTCGTGCGGTCGGCGGCCAGGCGGCGAAACGGCTGCCCGAGCTGCTGGACGTCGGCGTCGTCGAGCGGCGGCCCGGCGTTCTCGATCGTCAGGTGGGCAATCCTGGCGTCATCCGTGCCGCCGGTGGCGGGGTGGCAGCGGACCTGGACCTGGACGTGGACGAAGCCACCGGGATGGTTGTAGCGCAGGGCGTTGTCGAGGAGGTTGTCGACCAGGCGCCGCAGCAGCGTCGGGTTTCCGATGATCTCGACGGCCGCGAGCTGACGGTGGATGTGCACGCCCAGCTCGGCGGCGTGAGGTTCGCGGGCTGCCAGCGCGGCGACGACGAGGCCGGTGAGCGAGACGGCGGCATCATTGCCGGGTGCCCCCTGATGGGCCCGCGCCAGGGTGAGGAAATTCTCGATCAGCCGGTCGGCCTGGTCGAGTCCCTCGCGAAGCTTGCCGGCGAGCACGGTGACCTCCCGCGGCACGGGCTGGGGTTTGCCCTCGGCGACATCGAGCGAGGTCCGCATCATCGTGAGCGGGGTGCGCAGCTCGTGGGAGGCATTGGCGACGAAGCGTCGCTGCGCCTCGAACGCGGTCTCCAGGCGGGCCAGCAGCCCGTCTATGGTGTCACCAAGGTCGGTGAGTTCATCCTGCGGGCCGGGTAGGTCCAGGCGCTCGTGCAGGTTCTCCTGGGAGATCCGCAGGGTGGTCGCGGTCATCGTGCGCAACGGGCGCAGCACCCGGCCCGCCACCAGCCAGCCGAGCCAGATCGACACAACCGCCATGATCGCCAGTGYGATCCCGGACTCGACGAGCAACTGGTGCAGGTAGCTGTGGTGGACCTGCGAGGCGACCGCCGACGAGGCCCGTGGCGGGGCCGGTTGCCCGTTGAGTGGGCCGCCCTGGGTTTCCGGCATGCCGGTCGGGGTGGTGGTGATCTGGATGGTGGCGGTGACGTGCAGCACCAGAAGATACGTGATCGCCAGCAGCGCGGCGCCGGACAGGACGAACAAGCTGCCGTAGAGCAGCGTCAGGCGCAATCGGACCGTGCGCGGGAGCAGCCTCGCCCACGGCCACCGACGGAGGCGGGCGACCAGCCCGCTGGAACGCGGGGCGGCAGCGGCGGCTGACACCGCCCGCCGAGCCGGCTCGGGCGGCTCGGCGGGTGTACCGGACGCCGCGGCAGCCGTCCTCGCCCGCTCGGCCAGGTCACTCACGCTTGGCTGCCACCTCTCGCAGATCCCGCACTGGAACCACCGTGCGCTGAAACCACCGTGCGCTGAAACCACCGTCGCCTGTTGGCGCATGCGAACGGGAACCGGCTTCGGTGCGACCTTCCGCCCTCCCAGGATCCCACCCGCGCGGGTAACAGGGCGGTAACAGCTGACGTTGACCCCGTGTTGCCGCCCCCGTCATATCAACGTCCCAGTAACCGGACGCAGCCGAGAATCGGACCGAGCGCCGATCCCGCACCTGACGAGGACGTGAGCGAGATGAACAACACACCACAGGCCACACCACAGGCCATGCCGCAGACCACACCACAGACCATGCCGCAGACCACACCACAGACCAGAGCCGCGGACCGGTACCCCGYGACGCCCGCAGCGACCAGGCGGTCTTCGGCGGCGCGCAGGACGGTCGGCGCCGCGGCGGTTGCCCTGTGCCTGCTCGGCGCCGCCGCGTGCCAGGGCTCGAAGACGTCGCCCGATCCCGGGTCGGCTACCAGCTCGCCGGCTACCAGCTCGCCGGCTACCAGCTCGCCCGACCCGGGTCAGGTTCAGCAGCAGCAACAACAGCAGGCCCCGGGTGGTGGATCGCGGCCAGATCTGGGTACCCCGTTCACGCCGTCCGGGCATTCGTCGGCGAGCCTGCCCCCGCTGTCCGGAAACGGGTCATGACCGCGCTCGGCACCCACAGGCCGGCCCACGCACCGGCGACATCCTCGAGCAGGTTCTTCGTGACCTACCTGCTGCGCGGCCTGCGGGGACGGGCCCGGCAGACAGTGATCGTCGCGGTCGGTCTGGCGGTGGGGGTCGCTGCGGTGGTCACGCTGACCGCGGCGTCGACGGGCGTGAGCCGGGCGCAGACCACGGTGCTCCACTCGCTATACGGGGTGGGCACCGACATCTCGGTGACGACGGCGGCCACCAGCGGCTCGGGTTCGAGCGGTTCGGGTTCGAATCAGGGCCTGGTCACGTCCGGAGACGCGGGCAAGGAGTTCTTCCGGCTGCCGCCCGGCCTCGGGCTGCTGGATTCCTCAGCCCTGGCCCCGATCTCGAAGATGTCCGGCGTGGCCGAGGTCGCGGGCGGCCTGAGCGTGGGTGAGACGGTCGTCGGCCCGACGCCGTCCACCGGCGGGCTGCCCAGCCTCACCTCGACCAGCATCGACGGGGTCGATGTCGCGCACCTCAAGCTCGGCCCGTACGCCTCCGGCACGCTCACCTCGGGCCGGTCCTTCACCACCGCGGACGCCGACGCCGACCGCGCCGTGATCGACGCGCGTTACGCGGCCGCGCACCACCTTGGGGTGGGCTCGACGATCGTGATCGCCAAGACCCGCTTCACCGTGATCGGCATCATCAGCCAACCAGCCGCCAGCGACCCGGAGGACGTCTTCATCCCGCTCGGCCGCGCCCGGGCACTCGCCTCCTCCGCCCGGCCCGACCTGGCCGGGAAGCTCACCGCGATCTACGTGGCCGCCGCCGGCGCGGCCGACATCCCCACCGTGCACGACAAGATCGCCAAGCTGCTCCCGAGTGCCACCGTCACCAGCTCGTCGGACCTGGCCAGCAGGGTCAGCGGGTCGCTGGCCAGCGCCGCCGACCTCGCGCGCGACCTCGGCCGCTGGCTGGCCGTGGCGATGCTCCTCGCCGCATTCGCGCTGGCCGCCCTGCTGACCACCGCCGCGGTGCGGCGGCGGGTTCGCGAGTTCGGCACGCTCAAGGCACTCGGGTGGCATACCCGGCGCATCATCGCCCAGATCATGGCCGAATCGCTCGTGACCGGCCTGGCCGGAGCCGCGGTCGGAATCGGGCTCGGGTTCGCCGGCGCCGCCGTCATCGACGCGATCGCCCCCACGCTGACCGCGGCCGTCGCCCTGAACCCCGGCTCGACACCACCCCAGGGCGCGCTGATCAAGAACGGCAGCCTCGAGACGATGACGCTGCCCGGCGGGGTGCACACCCTCAGCGTCCACCTGCACGCCACCGTCGGGGCCGCGACGATCCTGCTCGCGGTCGTGCTCGCGATCGTCGGCGCGGTCCTCGCCGGCGCGCTCGGCAGCTGGCGCGTCGCCCGGCTGCGCCCGGCCCACGCCCTCGTCCGCGTCGCCTGACCAGCCCACCAGCACACCAGCACACCAGCCCCGGCCACCCGCACCCGCTTACCGCCCTTCCCGAGGTCGAACCGAGCTTTCCCGAGATCGAATCGAGAACCCGATGTATACCCTTACCGGCGTTTCCAAGACCTTCCGCGCCCGTGGCAGCACCGTCACCGCGGTGCGGGACCTGAACCTGTCCATTGCCGACGGCGAATGGCTCGCCATCCAGGGCCGCACCGGCAGCGGCAAGAGCACCCTGCTGCAGCTGTTGGGCGGCATGGACCGGCCCAGCACCGGCACCGTCAACCTCGACGGTCAGGACCTGGCCACGATGTCCGAGAAACAGCTCACCGAGATCCGTGCCGCCCGGGTCGGCTTCGTGTTCCAGATGTTCAACCTCATCCCCACCCTGTCCGCGATCGAGAACGTCGAAGCCGCCCTTGTTCCGCTGCGCACCCCCGCTGTCCAGCGCCGGGAACGCGCGGCGGCAGCGCTGGCGTCCGTGGGCCTGGCCGATCGAGCCGGGCACCTGCCCTCCGAGCTGTCCGGCGGCCAGCAACAACGCGTGGGGATCGCCCGGGCCCTGGTCAAGGAACCCAGCGTGCTGCTCGCCGACGAGCCCACCGGCAACCTCGACGTCGACACCCGCGACGAGATCCTCACGCTGCTCGAACAGATCTGGACCGCCAACCAGCTCACGCTCGTGCTCGTCACCCACGACAGCGCCGTCGCGGCCCTCGCCGAACGTGTTGCCGTCATGAACGACGGCAAGCTGGACATCACCGGTACGCGGATCGGGTGACCGGCATGTCAAACGCACGCCGCCGGTCGGCGAACGCACGATCGGAGCCCTCATGTTCGTCCTGACCTATCTTCGACGTGAACTGCGGCACCGGTCGCGTCAGGCGATGCTCGTCGCCACGGGGCTCGCCGTCGGCGTCGGGCTCGTCCTCACCACGACGGCTACCGCCGCCGCGGTCGACGACGCGCAGACCGCGGTGCTACACACGCTGAACGGGATCGGCACCGACCTCACCGTCACCGCCACACCATCGGCCGACCGTCGCACCGGCGCGGACGGCAGCGGCAGCGCGGACGGCGCGAGCAGCACGGGCCTGTCGGTGGCCGGCGGGGCGGTGCTGGATTCGTCGACGGTGCGGGCCATCGCCGGGCTGGCGCACGTCGCCGGCGTCGCGGACTCGTTGGTCCTGAGCGAGATCACCCTCCCGCCGACCGGCTCGGGCGGCATCCCGACCAGCACGAGGATCGACGGGATCGACGTCACGCGCCTGGGCCTCGGGCCAGCCGCGTCCGCCACGCTCCGCTCGGGCCGTCCCCTGTCCCGGGCCGACAGCCGCGGCGACGTCGCGGTCATCGACACCCAGTACGCCGCCGCCCACCACCTTGGCGTCGGATCGACGATCACCGTTGCCGGGACCCGGTTCGCCGTCGTCGGGATCGTCTCCCAACCCACGGCCACCGGCGCGGCCAGCATCTACCTCCCGCTCGCTGCCGCCCAGCGGCTGCCCGCCGGCCAGCACTCGAAGCCGCTGGCGGGGAAGGTGAGTACGATCTACGTCTCGGCGAGCACCGCGGCCGACGTCGGCGCGGTCGAAACCGAGCTCGCCGCGCTCCTGCCCTCGGCCACCCTCAGCAGCTCACGCGACCTCGCCGAGGCGGTCAACGGCTCTCTCGCCAGCGCCACCACCCTCATGCACGATCTCGGCACCTGGCTCACCGTGGGCGTGCTGTTGGCCACCGTCGCCGCCGCCAGCCTGTTCACCCTCGCCTCCGTAACCCGGCGGACGCGCGAACTCGGAACCCTGAAAGCGATCGGCTGGACCAGCTGGCGCGTCATCACGCAGATCATGGCCGAGTCCGGCACGGTCGGCCTCGCCGGCGCGGCGCTCGGAGTAGCGGTCGGCTACGCCGGCATCGGTCTTGTCAACGCGGTCGCACCGACCCTGACCGCCACCGTCGGCACCGGCACGGGCGCGCACAACCTCGCCGTGCACCTGAACGCACACACCGAGCCAAGCACCCTCGCGGCGGCGGCCCTGATCGCCATCGCCGCGGCCCTGATCGCCGGCACGCTCGCGGCCTGGCGCACGACCCGGCTGCGGCCGGCCCACGCCCTGGCCGAGGTCGAATGAACGCCAAGGCTCCCACGCACCTCCATCACCGGCGGCCGGGGCTCGATGACGGAACGGGTCAGCCGTGTTGATTACCGCGGCACTACGTGACGATGACCTGACCGGRCACTGCGCCGGTCGTTTGCCGAGCAAAGAAGCCCAGAATGGCCGAGTTCACTTCGGTGGGGCGTTCCAGGTAGCCGTAGTGGCCGCAGCCCGGAATTTCTTCGTAGGTGGCTCCCGGGATGGCCTCGGCGACTTCGCGGCACAGCGGTGGACGGACTATCAGGTCGTCCTGGAAGCCGATCACCAGACAGGGGCACTGGATATGCGCGAAGCCCGGCCGGCGGTCGGGGATGAGTTCCAGGCCCAGTTGGCCGCGGGCCGCCGAGAGGGTCACCGCGGAGACCTCGAAGACGTCGAGCCAGTCCCTGATCTGCCGTTCGTCGTTGAGCGTACGCGGCGAGAGGCTCTGCAGCGCATGCATGAAAGCCGCATAACGCGCAGGTACCGTGACACCGCTGTCGTACAGCTCTATTTCGGCTAGGGACATGGCGGTGGCCAGCGCGTCGGACCTGCCGCGGGTCGCCATCAGCACGGCCTGCCCGACCAACCGGGGCCGGGCGACGAGCAGCTCCTGCACGATCATGGCGCCGAGTGAGAAGCCCACAACCCGGCAGCCCTCGACGCCCAGATGCTCGATGAGGGCGGCGGTGTCGGCCACCATGTCGGCCAGCGTGAACCCCTCAGGCCCGGCGTCGGAGGGCGGAATGCCCCGGTTGTCCATCGTGATGACGCGGTAGCCCGCGGCTCGCAGCGCCGGCACCTGGTGGGTCCGCCAGACGCGCCCGGGGGCTCCCGTCCCGGTGACCAGGAGGACCGGCGCTCCCACGCCGTAGTCATCGAAGCTCAGGTTGATCCCGTTGATCCGAGCCACCGGCATCGGCTAGTCCTCCATCGCGATTTCCGCTTCCAGCTCCTCAAGCTGCTGCTGGGCCAGGCTGAGCAGCGGAAAGTCGGACGGGCTGTGCCCGCCGGCCCCCGGGCGGCCCGCCTGAGCGGCCAGCCCGGTCAGCATCGCCACCCACCCGTCGGTCAGCTCCCGCACCGCGTCCGGCTCGAGAAGACCGGCAGGCCACGACAGCGACACGGTGAGCTCGGGCCCGTCGGGCCCGTCTTCGACGATCCCGTCCGCCTCCAGC
>NZ_MRUJ01000154.1:0-1272 GCF_002099325.1 Frankia sp. KB5
GCCCGTACCTCGGCGAAGTCCACCCGACCCGGGTCCAGCCGGACGGGATGCACGCTGGTGAACCAGCCGACCGTACGCGACAGATCCACGTCATCGGCCAGCGGCTCGCGCCCGTGCCCCTCCACATCCACCAGCACCGGGCCTGGCACCCCGCGCCATTCGGTCACCGCCAGCGACAGACCTGTCAGCAGCACGTCGTCGATCCCGGCGTGGAACACCGCGGGTACGGTTGTCAGCAGCGCCGCCGTCACCTCCAGGGACACCGAAAACGACAGCTGCCGCATACTCGACGCCACATCACGGGCCGGATCAAGCGGCCGGTCACCCAACAGGACGTCATCACGGGTAAGAATCCGCTGCCACACAGGCAGTTCCGCCACCCGAACCGGATCCTGCGCCTGAGCCCGAGCCAGCAGAGCCCAACGACGAAACGCCGTCCCCACCGGCTCCAACTCCACCCCACCACCAGCCACACAAGCCGCATAAGCCGCCGCCAAATCCGGCAACAGAATCCGCCAGGACACCCCGTCCACCACCAGATGATGAACAACCAGCAACAGCCGCCCGGAAACCCCCACCCCCCGATCCAGCCACACCACCTGCAGCATCACCCCGGCCTCCGGATCGAGCCGCCGCGCCGCCGACCGGCCCACCGCGGCCACCAGCGAGGTCAGCTCGGGCCCGGTCAGACCGGCGGCGTCCACCCGGTGCACCGACGAGGAGACGTCCAGACCAGGCGGCGGAATGTCCAGCCGCCACGAGGCGACGTCCGGGCCGGGGCACACCAGCCGCGCCCGCAGCGCGTCGTGCCGGTCCACCAGAGCCTGGACCGCCGTGACCAACCGGCCCTCGCCCAGCCCAGCCGGCACGATCGTCAGCACCGACTGGGAGAACCGGCGCAGCCCGGTCCGCTCGGCCACCCAACGCATCACCGGGATCAACGGGACCTCACCGACGGCCAGGTCGTCGACCGCCGGTCCGGCGGGCCTGCTCTCCGCCACCAGCGCGAGGCGGGCGGGCGTCTTGTCCTCGAACACCTGCCTGGGCGTGATCACCATGCCCGCACGGCGGGCCCGGGCCACCAGCTGCATCGACATGATCGAGTCGCCGCCGAGGTCGAAGAAGCTGTCGTCGGCCCCGACGTACTCCAGGTGCAGCAGCTCGGCGAACAGCGCGCACAGCGCCTCCTCGACGGGCGTCCGGGGCTCCCGGCCACCGGCCAGGCCCGCGAAGTCGGGAGCCGGCAGCGCGTCCCGGTCCAGCTTGCCGTTG
>NZ_MRUJ01000155.1:0-18131 GCF_002099325.1 Frankia sp. KB5
GCCGAAAACCACCCGACCGGCAACACCGGCCGGGCCTTCGGCCCGCCCACCCACGCCATCACCGAACTCTTACGCACCGACGAACCGCTGAAACACGGACGTGGTATCGCCGGGAAGGGGCTTCGCGACACCAGGCCCCGGCAGCGTCTCGGCGATGAATTTCTCCCAGCGGGGGCACGTCGCGTCGGGATCCCACACCACCGGGGTGCGCATCGTCAGCAGGTCGGCCGGGTCCGAGGGGCGGGCCTTGTCTTCCTTCACCTCGACTGTGAGGCCCTCGCCGACGGCGAACAGCCACGGGCGGTTGTCGAACTCCTCAGCCTCGATCGTCACGCCGGGGATCGACCGAGCGGCCTCCAGGCTCGCCCGCAGCGACCACGTGTTGAGGCTCTGCTGTCCCCACTTGAGGTGCCGCTTCCGCCGGTCGCTGTCCTCGATTCTCGCGGCCTCGGCGATGAATCCGCGGGCGCTCTCCTTCGCCCACTCCATCACCTGGCCGGCGTTGTCGCGCACCCAGACGCCGAGTTCGGGGCAATGGATCGCCCACACCTGCCACTGACGAACCCAGCGGACCTCGTGGCCGTGCGCCGCGATGAACCGCGCTGCGTTGCCGCTGTTCGTCAGATCCTCAAAGTCGGCGTACCACTGCCCCCCGCCCCCGGTCGTCGGCCTGGCGGTCAGGGTCGCCCTGTCGAACGTCCAGCCCGGCTCGGCGGCCACCTTCTCGGCGGCGCTCACGATCTCGCGCCCAAGCTCGGCGTCGGCGTTGCTCCGCCGGCCGAACTTCTCCGCGAACGCGGGGCAGTGGTCGCGCAGCACCGCACCGGCCAGGGGGACAGCAAGACCCGCCTTCAGCAGCTCCTTGGCGGCCCGGTGGCAGTCCCCCGAGCGATCGCCCGTGTCGGCCGCGAGAAGCGCTCTCACGGACGCGCTGAGGCCCGCGCGGGCGGCCTCGGCATCGTCGGCCGAAGCCCACTCGACCGCGACACGCTCGGCGGGTGTGGCCTCGGCCGTGTCATCGGTGGGCAGGGTCGAAGGGTCGAGCGGCGGGCCGTCGTCCCACATGAACCGCCCGAGCGCGCCTCGGGGGCCGTTCTCGCCCTTGCGGTTGCGTCGGCCTGGCGGGCGCACGAACGACGACGGCGCGCGGTAGTCGCCCCCGTTGACGGCCAAGTGGAGCCCGCGCTGTGCGGCGCGGTGCTCGTCGGGCGTGAGGGCCGGGCCGTCCAGCAGCCACGCGGCCTGATACGAGCCGGGCGACGTCTCCCAGGCGATCGTGGGACGCAGGCTCTCGGGAAGGCTGCGCGGGTCGACCTCGTCCAGGTCGTGGAACAGAACGCGGCTCGGCAGCGTGTCAGCGTCGGTCCAGCCCCGAGTGTCGAGGCGGAACAGCGTCGGGTGAAGGAACACGTCCAGGCCCCACACCCCGCGCAGCCGGAACGCGAGAGACTCGACCGAAGAGGGGTCGTCGGGGTCCCACTCGAATGGCTCCCGGGCCAGCCGGCCGCGCGAGTCGGTCGTTCCCGYGACGCCGGGCGGCATCGTCGGCAGGGTGGCCCGGCCTCGCACGCCGTGCCAGGCCCAGATGCGGGCGACGACGTGAGCCAGGCTCAGCGGACCGAGGGGGCCTTCCTCCTGTTCGGAGAGACGGCCGATTTCATCCGCCGAGTCGAATTCCAGCGTGCGAGCATTTGACTTTCTCATCAGGGTTGTCTTACCCTCATCTTGTTGGACGTCGCTGCGCGACGTGTGCGGGAATCCTTCGGTTGGCTCCTGGCGAATTCCCTTGAAAGACCCTCGGGTTGGTCCCCCGGGGGTCTTTCGCTTTTACGCGGCGGGYGTGTAGAACTGGAACTTCACCACATCGCCGTCGACGCGGACCCGCACGCGCTTTCCGATTCGGCTGGCTCGCACGGCGAGGGTCACGCGGAACTGGCCCGGGTCGATGTAGAAGTCTTCGCCCCGGCGCACGGCCCACACCGCCCCGTCGGTCCATTCGTGCCAGGGGTAGCGGATCGGCGGGTGCGTCGCCTCTTCGAGGTTTTCGGCGATTCTCTGGGCCATTCTTCCTCCCGGTTTATGGCGCGCCAAAGGGGGCGCGAGATGCGCGTTCGTTGTGATATACCCATATTATCCGATCCTGATCATGGACTCAATGATTCCTCGCGCCGATTTTTGAAAAGGTTTTCTGACGCAGCGCGTTCGGGAGGTCACGGCGAGGCCAACAAAAAAAATGTTTTTCAGTGCATCTTCGTGTAGGGGTTTTTCTATAAGGCCACTTGGCACTGAGCAACGTTTTTTTCGTTGGGGCACGAGTGACAAATGGCACACGCTGCGTGATGTGGCCTCGCGAGAGGGCGGAGGCGAGCCCGACGTCTTTCCGAGCGGCGTGAGCGGCTCGCCTGCCACTCTACCCACCGCCCCCTCACCATCCGGCCGCCTCGCGCGCGTAGGTCGGATCCGGCCTCGCGCGTCGTGCGTCGATCGGGGGGTGTGGGGTGGCCTCACCGGACAGGCCAGCGGCGACGCTGACAACCGCGCGCGCGTCGCACGTGTCATCGTTCGGGTTGRCGTGGGACGCGCTCCGACGACGCTCCGGCTGGGCGGTGTGGAGCGGGCTAGGGGGCGTCAGGGCCTCGGCCTGACAGCGGATAGCCAGCATTGAGGAGAGGCCCCCTCGCCCGGCTCACGCCCCCTCTCAGGCGCCGCGCGGAGCAGATCGCCGAGGCTCCTCCGCGTTCGGATCGCTCCGCCGCTCATGCTCGGCCATCTGTCGCGCTGCGTGACGGGCGTGGGTTTACTCGGCGTCACGGTGACGCCGTGTGAGGACAGCCCGAATGGCGTTACCTGTGGTCGACGCTGTGTGCCGATGGTGGGCGATATGGGCGATTCTGACGCGCGATAAGTCTTCTTATGCTGAGTCAGAAACGGCGGTGGCACGGCCGGCGTTGCCGCGCGGCCTCGCCGCTCACGTCGGGCGGTGTGGATCGAACCGGTTGTTTGTCGGTTATCACCGGATGTGCGACAATAAATCGARGGATCGTCAAGGCTTTTCCCGCACAATCTTTCCAGGAGTTTCGCCGTGTCCGACGAACGCCCCCACGAAGCGGGCGACGAATCCGCCGCTGTCGCGGAGAGGCGTCGGCGGGTTCAGGAGATCGCCGACCTGTTTCGCGCCGAGGGGCGYATACTCGCCGCCGACCGAAGAAAGCTCGCGGAGAAGTGGGGAATGAGCGACGAGAAGTGGGTGGCTTCGTTCATCGGCCGCAATTTCTCGGACATCTTCTATGCCATCTCCGACGATCGGCCCGAGGGCCTCTGGTTCGTGGACGCGCAGTCGCGCATGGCCTCGCGCCAGGCCGACGCCGAGCTTCTGAGCCGCGCCGTTCGGGAGGCGTGGGTCAGGGGGCAGAAGCTGCCCAGCCGGCTCGTGGATGCGGTCGAGAACATGCGAGCCAACGCCGCCAAGGAGCTGGGCCAGTACCTGCCGCCCGAGCCTCCGCGCCCGGCCCCGGTCGAGTTCCACATCGAGGTGGACGGCGCGAGCCTCGCGGACATCGCCCGGCCCGCGCTGCCGCCCGCCATCACATCCTCGCGCAGCGAGGTCGAGTCCTCGCGCAGCGAGGTCGAGCCAGGCCCGTCTGTCGGCGTCGGTCATCCGCCGGCTGGCGAGCCCTCCGAGGCCACACCGCCCGGCCAAGCCCCGAGTGGCACGGGGCCGACGTCGGGCGGTGTGGTCGCCCCTCACGAGGAGCCAACTCCCGAACTCGCCCCGGCTGAGGAGCCGTGGGTCAACGTCTTCGACCGGGAGGAATTGTGATTCCGATTCGGGCGGCTTCGCCGCCCTTCGACCTGCGTGGCACGGGGGCCCAGATCGGGGCGCCCGTCCCCGGCTGGTTCCAGGCTTTCAAGGAGCATTGGATCGACGGCGATCCGGGCGGAATGACCCAAGAGCGGATCGACGAGCTGAACGCCATTCTCCGCCGCGCGCAGGAGAACCCGAGCGGCGCCGAGGCCCGGCAGATGCGCGCCGTGGCCCGGCGCCGCGAGATCGAAGCCGCCGCGCGGAGCGCCTTCCTGCGCCTGTTCAGCGACGGCAACGCCCGGCTGACGGAAGACCACCTCCGCGACGCCGAGGCAGAGGCCGCGACGCTCGACCCCGACATCGACGGCATGGACCGCGCGGTGGCGCTGTACCTCGTGGATCTGGTGCGCGAGCGGCTCGCGAGCCAGTCCGAGACCGACGCGCGCCGGACCGAGTTCGCGTCTCGGCTCGGCGAGATCGACGCCAAGTTCGACCGCTTGGACGCCGAGGCCGCGAAGGCGGTCGCCGCCGCGCGCGAGGCTCTGGCCGAGGCGGGCCGTCGGCTGGAGGCCCGGCGCGACCACCTCGCCGACGTGCGCCGCAGCATGGTCGAGAAGGGCATCCCGGTCGAGGATCTCGGCCGCGCCGACGTCGATCCGCGCGCGGTGCTCTCAGCCCTGGCCGGCGGCCGGCGGCCCGCGACGCTACCCGCACGGATCGCCGACGCGCTCGGCCCCGTCACCTGGGTTCGGGGCCGCGCCCGTCACGACCCCTTGGCGCCGCTGCCTCGCGCACGACGCGCCGACCCCGACGCGCCCGTCGAGCGTGGGGTGCGGATCTGATGCGGCCTCGCGGATCGACTGACGACCCGTCCGACAACGCGACGCCACCGGGGGGTGTGGACCAGACCGAGCGGCCCGATCCCCTCGCCGAGCTGACCCGCTGGGTTCAGCGGGAGCAGGCCCGCACTCCGAGCGCGGCGAGGGGGACACCCCGCCGACGCCGGCCGGGCCGACGCGGACGGGGGCGGACCCGGGGGCGGCGCTGTGCCTAGCGGCCTGCTCAGCGTCGCCGGCCTGGCCTGGATCGCCGGTCTCGTCACGGCCGCCGTCTGGGTTCTCGCGGGCCTCGGCTGGGGTCTTCTCGCGCTGGGCCTGGTGGGCGGGCTCGCGCTGCTGTGCGTGGACAGCTTGTTGGACGAGGACGACGACCCGGAGACGCGCGAGCGCGTGCGGATGGTCTCGCGAGCTTTGAGGAGAATCCACGATGGGGACTGACCGGTTCGACACCGAGTTCCGCCGCGTGCTGCGCGAGGCGTTCGCGGATGGGGCACGGGAGCGGCCCGGCGACGTGCTGCGCCAGGCGTTCGCCGAGGCCAGCCGCGACGCGGCCCGCCACGCGGTCTCGGGCGGGGTGCGCGCGTCCGCCGCGCTGGCTCTCGCCCCGGCCCGGGAGGGCCTCCGCGTGGTGAACCGTGCGAGCCTCGCCGCCGACGTCTGGCTGATGGACGAGATCGGATGGGGCGGTGTGGAGGCGGCGACGTTCGCCCGCGAGCTGTCCCAGATCACAGCCCCGGCGGTGACGCTGCACCTCAACTCGCCGGGCGGGGATCTGTTCGACGGCTGGGCGATCCGCAACGCGCTGCGGAGCCACCCGGCCCGGGTGACGGCCGTCGTGGAGGGCCTCGCCGCGTCCGCCGCGTCGGTCGTCACCACCGGGGCGGACCGCGTCGTCATGCGGCCGGGCAGCCARCAGATGATCCACGACGCCCGGTCGGGGTGGGGCGGGGGTAACCCCGAGGAGCTGCGGCGCACGGCCGACCAGCTCGACAGGCTGAGCGACGACATCGCCGCCGCCTACGCCGCCCGCGCGGGGGGCGACGCCTCCGCCTGGCGCGATCTCATGCGGCGCGAGACGTGGTTCTCGGCCGCCGAGGCCGTCGCCGCGGGCCTCGCCGACGAGGAGTCGGAGTGACCACACCCGCCGATCGTGTCGTCGCGGAGGCCGAGCGGATCGCGCGGCGCGAAGCCTGGGCGGTGTGGGCCGAGACGCGCAAAGCCCGCCCGCTGCGCGGCTCGTTTCTGGGCCTGGCCTGGCGCAGCCTCCACACCGCCCTGACGACGCCGCCCGCGACTACCACCGGCAAGGAGAATCCCTGATGGCTAGCTTTCCCGTCGACCAGCTCACCCCGCTGAGCGCGACAGACCGACGTCGGGTCGCCGACCTCGCGACGCGACACCTGACGCTCCGCCAGGAGACCGCCTCGCCACTCGGCCAGGCCCGCCAAGCCCTCGCCGATGCCGCGCGCAACGGGACCGAGGCGGCGACGGTCGACCTGGCTGTCCTGCGGCGCGACGCGCTGGCGGGCCTCGGCGTCGCGCTGCACAATCTGGCACGGGATGCCGGCGAGTTCTGGCCGTGGTTCGACATCGTCCGCGACGAGTGCGACGCCCGGGCCTCAAGCAGCGGCGTCGGAGGCCCGACGTTCGCCGAGACGACCGGGGTTGGCCGGTGAGCGAGGCCCCGCCCAGCCGCGATGAGCGACCAGACCTGTACGACGACCGGGGCCGGCTCGCGAACGACTGGGCGCGCCGGCTGCGCAACGGGCGGGTCGTGACCCAGCGGCATGAAGTCCGGTCGTGGATGGGCGCGGTGACGGGCGCGAGCCCATCAGACAGTGGCTGACCTGTGGTCAGATCATGGCTAGCTTGTGGCAGCCCTCGACCCTCACCGGGCGGGGGCTGCTTGGCTTTACAACCCGTGAGCGCCCGAGACGTTCTGTGACGGTGCGCCCACGTCGCCCCAACGAACGACACGCGCGCGACGATTTGGCTCGTCACAGAGCGTCTCAGGCGCCTTTACGTGCTGCCTGGTGTCGCGTCGCGCGCGATGCGCGCACRCTCGCGCCGGCAGGCGGCCCGAGCCGCCTTGGTCGGCGGGTGATCGCACTTCGCGTGGCTGTACCCCRTCGGCTCCAGCTCCGGGTATCGCGCCCTGGCTTCCGGGGACAGGTGCTGGGGCTCGACCGCCGTCTTGAAATCCCATGGCTCCCAGGGTTCTTCATCGGCGGGTGTGGACATCCCTGCTCCATCCAGGTCGGGGCGCGCGGCGCGCGCTTCACCGGACAGACTCGCGCGCCTGTTGGCATAGGTCAAGGGGATGAGACAGCGGCCTACGCCAACGACCCACAGTCCTGTCCGTGGGCAACGCCGCGAGACCTGAGGACCTGGTCACGTTCGGCGACATCCGCGAAGCCCTCGGCGTCACCCGCCAGCGGGCCTCGGTGATCGTCGGCGAGCGACGTTTCCCGGCGCCCTGGTTCGTGAGCCGCGACGGGACCACCCGCCTGTGGCTGCGCGCCGAGGTCGAAACCTGGCTCGACGCGAACCGGCCCGACTGGCGGGGCTGACCGCCGAAAAGCCCCCGCCGAAGCGAGGGCCTGTCGGGCGGCGCTAGCCGCTACGCCTTGGCGCGAGCCCTGCGGCACGCGGCGCGCGCGGCCTTGGTCTTCGGGTGGGTGCAAGYGGCGTGGCTCGCGTTCGTGCGCTTCGTCTCCACACCCGCCGGGGCTTCGTCGGTCGCCGGCTCGGTCACCATCGGCTCGACAGCCGTGGGCTCCTCGATAGACGTGGGCTCCTCGACAGACGCGGTGGCCTTGGCGGCGGCGCGACGACGGGCGGCGGGCTTGGCGGTGGGCTCGGTCATTTCAGGCTCCCTCGGTTGCTGTGGGCGGTGCGAGAGCAACGTAGGAGACATCGACGCCCGTCTAAAGGACGACTTCTGTGACGATCCGTAGAGACTTGACCGACGGGTCGTGACGGGACCGACCAGGGTGCGGATGGCCTCGGCCTCGCTCGGCGTAAGCGGCACCGAGGCCAGCTCACGCGCGCGCTGCGCGGCCGCACATGCGATGTCGGGGGGTGTGGTGCTGAGAAGGGGACGGACGGGCACCGTGGCTCCGGGCAGGCCGACAGATCACCCCTGCTGAGTGATCCGCCCTGTTCGCTGCCCGGGCTAGGGTTCCCCGCTGTCGAAGGCCGGGGGTGGGCCTGCCTACGACGTTACGCGCCGCGCGCGGGGATCGTCAGCGGCGGTCGATCACCACGTGGTCGGTCGTGCCTCGCTTGCCCCGGCCGATGGGCAACAGCGTGATCCGCACCAGCGCGGATATCGTCGCGCGCCGCTGCGACAGCGTCATCACGTGCTCCCAGTGGTGCGCGATGTCCTCCACGTCCAACAGGCCCTCGGCGACCGTCGACCGCGCCAGGGCCGTCTGTCGCTGCCGGTGCCGCGTCAGGTCGTAGCGGATCTGGTCGAGCGCCGCCCGCCTGGCGATGGCCGTCACCTCGTCCGTCGGGTCGTCCTTCGCCATCAGAGCGCCGACCGCAGCCGCGCGGGCCTGGCAAGCCTCGATCTCGGCCGCGACCCTCATCACCTCTTCGGCGTCGGGCGYCTCGGCCGCCACAAGGTTGTCGATCACGCCCGGCTCGCCGAGCAGCCTCACCACGGTCTCCTCCACGTAGGCGTCGACCGGGTCGGCCGCGTGACGCAGGCCCCGGCAYCCACCGCGCTGCTTGTCCGGGCAGATGTAGCCCCGGGACTTCGGCCACGGCTGGTAGCCGCTCGGCGTCGGCTTCGCCCCGGGTCGACACGTCACCGTGATCTCGCGGCCCTGGGCCAGGCACTTGCCGCACAGGGCGATCCCGGACAGCAGGTGGACGTGACGGTTCGTCCAGCCCTCGGGTGCCGTGCGTCCGGAGAACATGCCGACAAGCTTGAGATGGTCGGCGTAGCTGATGATCGGCTCCCACTCGGCCTCGCCGTGATCCACACCCAACAGCACGCTGCGGCCCGCGATCGCCGGGTTGGTGAGGATGTCGCGCAGGACGGACACGGACCACAGGCCGCCCGTCCGCGACCGGCCCGGGTGGAGCGTCGGCACGCCTCGCTCGTTGAAGTCCTGGACGATCGAGTACAGGGTCTCGCCCCTGAGCGCGCGGGCGGCCATCTCGCGGATCACCGCGGCCTCTTCGGGGACGATCAACCGCCGCTTGTGGTGCTTCGGCGCGGTCGGGTCCGGGCGGTAGCCGTAGCAACGTCCGCCGATCGGACGCCCCTCCTTCGCCGCCTGCAGGTGGGAGTCTGACACCCGCGTGGCGAGCTGCTCGACCTCGTGAGCGTCGACCTCGCCCATGATCCCCGCGACCATCCGGCCGGCGGGTGTGGAGAAGTCGAGATCAGGGCCGTTGGTGCACACGATCCGCACGCCGTGCTTGGCCAGCAGCTCGTACGTCTCCATCCGCTCGCGGCGGTTGCGGACGAACCGGCCGGTCATKTAGATCACGATGACCTTGACCTCGCCCGCGCGGACCGCCTGCATGAGCCGCTCGAACTGGGGGCGGTCCCGGCCCTTGGTGGCGCTCAAGTCGTTGTCGATGTACGACCCGACGTGACGCCACGAGGGCTCCCGTCCGATGCGGGCCTGGCTGTCCTCGGTCTGCCTGGCGACGCCCTTGGCGTCGTTGCCCGGGTCGCTGCTGATGCGGGCGTAATCCGCCGCGCCGATGAGTTGATGTCGCACTGTCCCTGATTGTGACACAGCGGGGCAGACGTCATCTCATCGACCACCACGACGATCAGCGGCTCACCGACCGTCGGGACGTGCAGCCGGGTGGTTCCCGCGAGCCGGAAGGTCCGGTCCCGCATGACGCTCACCGCGTCGTCGAGGAGATCCGCGATCGCGTCGGTGTCGGTCGCGAACCGGGCGAACAGCGGCTCCCCGAACGCCAGTTCCATCCCGCCCTTCGGGTCGCACACCCACAGCTCCACCAGCCCCGCCCGCACCGCCGGACCGAGACCGCGGACGAGCGACCACAGCACCGAGCCCTTACCCGCCCCGGTCGCCCCCGCGACGAGCACGTGAGTTCCCCGGACCGGCAACGTCCAGGGACGGCCGTCCTCGCACCGTCCGACGGGCACCGCCGACAGCCCGGCGAGCAGCCGCGACGCACGCCCGCCACGGCGGACGAGAGCGGAGGGAACAGCTCCGGAAGGGTCAGAGCCGGCAGGGTCAGAGCCGGCATCGTCGGCGGAGTCGTCCGGATCGGTGGTGTCGTCCAGGTCCGGCGGAGTGACCGGCCGGGTCAGCGGATCCCGATGGTGGAAGGAGACCCGGACGAACCGAAACGTCTCCGCCCGCACCTGGCAGCGCCGAGCCCGGAACACGTGCCGCAAGGCTTCGGCCTGCTCCGCCCACTCCGCAGGGGTCTGCCCCGGCAGCAGCTCCACCCGCAGCACGTCCACCGACCGCGACGAACGGATCTTCCGAATCCGCGGGAAGTACTCGTCGAACGTCACCTGATCACCGGTCGACGTCGGCATGCGGATCGCCAGGTCGGTGTGCACCATCGCCGGCTTCCAGCGCCACCGGTAGACGAACGTCAGCCGCGCCCGTCCCCACACCCACCAGGCCACTGGCCCGAAGGACCGCGGATGCACCCGCCACCACGCGACCGCCACCAGGACCAAGGCCGCGACGAGCACGGCCAGGCCGACGAGCCCCACCCGGTTCACCACCAGAAGCAGGCCGACCACGAACGCCACGGCGACGCGGTGACGCCAGCAGCCCCGCAGCGCCAGCCACAGCAGCTTGCCGGCCACCGCCACCAGCAGCATCCACACCGGCACGCGCACCTTGTCGACCCGCGAGGGAACCCGCGGGAATCGCTGGTCACCGTTGATTCTGGACATGGCAATACCACCTGTTTTCGAGCGCACGAAACACAGACCGACGGGATTGACGAACGAAGAGGGAAAGGCGAGAAACGGGAATTCGTTTCCTCGTGATGCCGACGACCGGCGGGAAAACTACGCGGCGCGCGGCCCGGCCATGTCGTCAGCCGGAGCCGCTACCGCCACCGCCGCCGCTTCGGCGGATTCCGTGGCTTCCTGGGATTCGAACTGGAACTTCTCGTAGGCGATCAGGTAGTCGTTGACCGCCGCGAGCAGCTTGTACGCGAAGTCGACATGCCGGGCGTCCGGTTCCCGCCCCAGCGCCGACACGCTCAGGCTCACCCGCCCCGCGTCCACGACCAGGATCGGCGCGCGGTCGGGGTAGGTGTGGCAGGTCACCAACCAGTCCGCGCCGACGGACAGGCCGAGCGTCGCGTACGACTGCTTCGGCTCGCCGCTCACGCCGCCGCCCCCGTCCGCCGCAGCGGGCCGACCTGCCGCAGGCCCACCGCGCGCAGGGCGTACCCCTGCTTGGGGAACTTCCCGTTGATGTCCACCCACGGTGTGATCGTCAGCCCCTCGAACTGCACCGGCCGGAACGGCGTGCCCGGCATCGCCTCCGGCAGGACCGGCTGCACCGCGGCGGCGACCTTCACCTTCAGCTCCGCCTGCCGGGCCGCCGGGTCGGGGTCCAGCACGCGGACCGCCCAGACCCGCTCGCCGGTGTTCGGGTCGCGCTCCTGTGGATCGGGAGCGTTCGCCTTTACCTTGTCGTAGTCGTTCGCCGCCTCCACGCCGAGGACGAACRCCCCCGCCGGGAACACGTCCTCGAAACGCACCGGAATGCGTCGCGGTATCGCCATAGTCCGTCTACCTCCGTAGGGTCAGCCCCGCCACCGGAAGTCCGGTTTCTGTCGGGCAGCACCTACTCTGAACCGCTCACGAACCGATCGCCAAGCGCTTTCGTATCTATGTATACGGAGTGCGGATGGAAATTATCCGGTGACCGTCTAGAATGCGTTTCCACGACAACGTTATCTTTGACGAGTGACAAGCGAACGGGGGGTTCCGCCGTACACGGCGCGAGGCAAGGTCGAGGGTGAGAACTGGCAGGCTGTCGCCGACGCCCTCAACGCCAGGATGAACCAGAAGCGGATGGGACAGCAAGCACTCGCCACCGCATCCGGCGTGTCCGTCGCGACGCTTCGCCAACTCCAGCGCGGAGCCCACGGCCGCCGGGTCCAGGACGCCACGCTGGCCGCCATCGCCCGCGCCCTGGACTGGCCGGACGACCACCTGGTCCGCGTGCTCGTTCCCGGCAAGCAGCCGGAGCAGCCGGCAGCAGCGACATCAGGCCGCCGCGCGGGCCGAGGAGGGGCAGGAACCGGCACCGACCGGCAGATTCTCGCCGTCCTGCTCCGGATCGAACAGCGTCTCGCCGACCTCTCGGAGCGCATCGCGCCCGCCGGAGCAGCCGGAGCGACCCAGCCCGGCCGCGCCCGAGGCAACGACGACGGGCCGACCCCGGCGGAGTAGTTCCCGCCCGAGCCGGCCCGTCGAGGTCCGGAACGTCGCCGAGTCAATCAGCCCGGCGCTGTGGTGCTGGCCACCGGTACTCCGATCGCGTCGAGCACGGTCCGGCGGACCGCTTCGAAGGCTTCGGCCTGCCCCGCCCGGAAGGCCGCCCGCTCCCCACGGGTCATCCACCGCGAGTCGGGCCGGGTCAGGCCCAGGGCGAGCGCCGTCCGCACGGCCGCACCTCCGCATCCCCGCCGGGACGGGCCCGGATCCTCGCCCCCGACTCCCGCCGCCGCACTGTCGCCATCCGGCAGCCGGTAGACGAGCACCACGTCGACATCGCCGAACGATTCGGAGTACTTCAACCCGCCCGGCATCCGGGACACGGCCCGCATGAGATCCGCCGAGTCCGAGCCCGGCTGGACGACGAGCGCCCACTCGTCCGGCCCCCACGGCATCATCACGACCGCCGACAGCATCTCCCCCGCACCACCGGCGCCGTCACCGGCCGCGGGCACCGGCGGAAGGAACGGACCCGACCGGGCCGCCGCACTCACGGCCACCGCCGACGGTCCGCGAAGCGCGCTGCCAGATCATCGGACCTATACCTCGTCCAGTCGACGGCCGCCGGCCGCACGTCGTGGACGAAGAAGCGGAGCGAGGTGACCTGGTAGTCGTGCCAGCCCTGTTCGATCGCGAACAGATCCGCCGCTGTCGCCCCGGGGAAGGTGATGACCGTGTCCCGTACCCGGCGGTCCCCGCCCGGCTCGAAGCGGACGATGCCGAACAGCAGCGGACCCGGGTCACCTCCACYCCCCCTGTCGAACATCACGATCCGTCCTCCACTGGTCGGTGGCGTGCGACAAAGCGCCGGAACCGGCCCGCAACAGGTGTCCGTCGCGCAGCGGAACCGACGCCCGCCCACCGTCCAACCGGACAGCCGGTCACGGAAGGCCGCCGGCCGTATACACCGAGACTTCCGATCTATACGGAGACCGGATATGCTCTGCGCGCCCGATCGAGGACAGACGGTCGGAGCACCTACCGTCCGGAGGCCGCCATGGTGTCCGTCCGTCGTCCGTTACCCCAGACCCCGCCGGGACTCTGGGAGCGACCCGAGATGGCCGACGCACTCGCCCGCCGCGACATCGGCACCGTCTTCAAGATCTACCGCCAGTGGACCGGCGCCACCCAGACGCAGATAGCCGCCGTGTGCGGCCTGCCGCAGTCCCACGTCAGCGACATCATGAACGGCCGCCGCCAGGTCACGAGCCTGGAGATCTTCGAGCGCATCGCCGACGGCATCGGCATCCCCCGCGGACGCATCGGGCTTGCCGAAAGACCGGGCGCCGTCCCCGAGCCCCGGACCGAGCCCGGGTCGCCGGCGGCGGACGTGCCGAGCGATGTCGTGCGCGTCTACCCCAGCCGCGCCGCCGTTCCCGCCGAGCTGTGGCGGACGCTGTTCGCCGGTGCGCGTCACCAGGTCGACGTCCTCGTCATCGCTGGCCTGTTCCTCCCCGACGGGCACGCCGACTTCACCGCCGTTCTCCGCCGCAAAGGCGCCGAAGGCGTGAACATCCGCTACGCCCTGGGGGACCCGGACTCCCCCGCCGTCGCCCTGCGAGGCGACGAGGAGGGCATCGGTGACGGACTCGCCGCCCGAACCCGGATCACCCTCACCTACCTGGCATCGTTGCGCGACGCGCCCGGAATCGAGCTGCGGCTACACGCCACCACGCTCTACAACTCCATCTACCGTTTCGACGGCGACATGCTGGTGAACACCCACGTCTACGGCGCCCCCGCCGCGCACTCCCCCGTCATGCACCTACGCGCCCAGCCCGGCGGACTCTTCGACCACTACGCCGCCAGCTTCGAACGCATCTGGGCCACCACCGAAGGAGCCTGACCCTCTTGGCACGGATCGACTACTTCAACGACCCGAACGCCCCCAAGGCGAACAGCGTCGTCCCGTCCGTCACCGCCGTGGTCACCGACGAGGCCGGGCGGATCCTCATGGTCCACAAGACCGACAACAACCTGTGGGCCCTGCCCGGCGGCGGCATGGACCTCGGCGAGTCCATCACCGACGCCGCCGTCCGCGAGACCAAGGAAGAGACCGGCATCGACATCGAGGTGACCGGACTCATCGGGGTCTACACCAACCCCCGGCATGTCCTGGCCTACGACGACGGCGAGGTCCGCCAGCAGTTCTCGCTCTGCTTCACCACCCGCAATCTTGGCGGAGAGCTACGCACCTCGAGCGAGACGAAGGAGGTCAAGTTCGTCGCGCCCGAGGACCTGGACGGGCTGAACATCCACCCATCGATGYGCCTCCGCATCGATCACTACCTGGAGAACCGGGCCACGCCCTACCTCGGCTGAACCGCCACGAGCCGTGCGGTCGTGCGTTCCACGGTGGCTTGCAGGTCCGCCCGAGCCCGGGTGACCGACCGGTGGACGATCGAGCCGTCGCCGTAGCGGGACAGGATCTCCGCGATCCGTTCGTCGAAGGTGAACCGCTGGCCCTGTGGCCCCGTCGTCATATCCGCGGCGCACAGCGCGTCCATCACCGGCGACACCTCCAGCTCCCACGCGGAGAGCTCCGCCGTCAGCCCCCGCTCCTCGGCTTCATACCGGGCACACGAGTGATGCGCGACCAGCGCGCACAGCCGCTTCGGCGCATCGTGGGATTCGAGGAACCGGGCGCCGTCCACGGGGTGGAACCGTAGGTGACCGATCGGCGGGGCGTACCCGATGTCATGCAGCCAGGCCGCCGCGACGAGCAGGTCACGCTCCTCCGGATCGACGGCCGCGGACACCTCCCAAGCAGCCGCCGCCACGGCCTGCACATGCCGCCACCGATCCCCCAACGGGGTCAGCAGCTCGCTCGCCAACCGCTCAGCAACCGCTACCTCCACCCGATCACGGTACGGCGAGCACCACCAGCCCGTCAGCGAGAGCCCGAGACTGCCGAATTACCCGAGTTAGGATCAAGTCGCGGTGCGGGCCGCGCCGCGCGACCGCCTGCGCGCGGCCTGGCGGCCGTGCTCGCCGGGCCCGTCGCACCCCGCACCGCGTAGACCATCCGAGGCGTTCGACGAAGGGCGCCGGTCGTCAGCGTGGGGTGAACCAGCCGGGRCACGGAACGCGGTTCTGCGGACGTTCGTCGCGCACGCYGGTGGGCAGCCGCAAAAAACGAGCAGAGGGCACGCCAGCCGACAGCCCCATCACCAGTGCCAGGGCGCTTCGCTCCTCCGRCAGCCCGACCCGCCCGGCCTGCCAGCGACGAGCCTGTCTGCGGTCACCATTCGAGATCGTTTTGGCTTCGACCAGGTTGCTTCCGATCGCACCACGCCGTTAGACGCCTACAGAGGGCGGCACCGCCCTTGGCCTGACATGTCGTACCCAGATGGCAGACTGCTCCCGTGAGTTTCGATCTTGTGAGCTGGGAAGGCGAGCGACCAGCAGACAATCTGGCCGCAGGGTCCGCGTTCAACGAGATGTTCCAGCGCTACGACGACGACCCGGAGACGCCCGCCACGGACCTCATCGCCGCCTACTGTGAGGCTTTGACGCACCGGTGGCCGGATGACGACACCGCCCCGTGGTCGGTCACACCCCAGCCGTCCGGGCCATTCCTCTACCTCTGCGTCGTGTGGAGCATGGCCGAGGAGGTGTCCGCCTACACAGCCGAACTCGCGGCATCAATGCGTCTGGTCTGCTACGACCCCCAGGAGGAGATGCTGCTGCCGTAGTCGATGCTGCCGAGATGGCCGCGCTCTTTTGGGCGCACTTCCTCCATCCGTCAGGGAGCAGGCCGCAGTGGACGGCAGCCAGAGTGGCAGCCAAGCCCGCGAACACCAGCGGACGGTCACGGACTCGGYGGACGAGACCGAGCCTGTGACCGGCACCGGCGGACGACCACGGACACCGGCAGACGAACCACCGAAGATCTCTTATCCGCGGGTTACTCACTTCGCCATCCAGAGCCGACGGACGAGCCGGATGTTAGCGCAGACTGCCGGCTTTCTGCGAGTTCAATTCAAATGTCGTCAAAGAATCTTCGGTTAACTATGGCCTTTTCGTGCTGGACGATCTCCACCTTGACTCCAAGGTTGTATTCACGGAGGAGGTCACAGAGTCTATCCCCGTCGATCAGATCAACCGGAGGAGCGCCGTCGCGGGTTGCCTCCTTTTGAGCGGCAGAGGTGAACGATCCCGTCGTGATCAGAAGCCCTTTATCTCCCCTGCCCGCCATCGCCCCCCGGAAATCTCGGACAGCGCTCGGAGAAACACTTCCCTTGTACCGCTTACATTGGAAGAATACCGGGAAGCTGACGAGCGAGAGACGGTAGATTCCCAGCCCATCGATGCCACCATCGCCGGTGCCGCCGGTGACATTGACGCTGATAAACCCGGCCTCCCGGAGGAGCCGGCGAGCAAGGCGCTCGAATGCGTCGGGCGGCATCRCCATCACCGCTTCGAGCAATTCCTCTTTCCAGGCGATTTCCTGGTCTTTTTCTCCGTCGTCCGACGTCGCCTGTTCGTAGGTGGCCTTGGGTTCTGAATCGGCCGGCTTGCGCGCCTTCTCGGCACGTTCAGCGGCCCAAGCACGCTTGGCTTCAGCATGGATCTTGGGAATATCTGCCCTGTCAACGGAGCGCCCTGGTTCCGACAACGTCCAAACGCCACGACTGCTATTGTCGGTCAAGCCCATCATCTTCAGATAGGTACGAGCCCAGGCCAACCGATACTCGATCTCCGTCCGCGGCCCGTCTCCATGTAGCTGATCTTGCTGCTCTGGGCTAAACTTCTCCAGCTCGATGACTCGTTCATTAATCTCCGAGATCGCGCCGGACCCTCCAAGATCGCGCAATGCGTTGATCGTCGGCCAGAGCAGCTGATCGTATGTCGGCACACCGACGTCAGGGCTCGTCACCCGGCGCACCCCTCCCCGATACTCGCGTAACACGATCTTAGAACGTCGCGCGACTTCCCCTGTACGCGCGGGGTGGCGACCGTCTCGGCATGGCCCGCGTCCGTTCCCAGGCCGGGAGTTGGGGACTGACGTTGCGGGCACAAGCGAACGTGAACGCCACTGCACTCGTGGAGACAGCGGAGCGCAGCCCACTCCTGAGAAGTGGCGGCGGTATGGGCATCTACACAGCCGGGCCAGCGAACAACGACGGACGTCAGCGGATGGAGGCCGAGGTGGCCAGGTCGTCAAGCAGCCTGTATAGGCTTTCGCGAACGCGCACGGACGGATGGTACCGATCTTGTAATCGGACGGTCGGGAGTCCCGCCAGGTGTAGCTACCGCTGTAGCAACGACCGCGGACGTTGACACCATCTCCCGGGCGCGGCTCGCAAGCCACCCGACTCACAGCGACACCCTCTCGCTCCGTCACCAGTCCTGTGGACCGGAAACGCGTCCCAGCGCCTCGCTGCTACCACCACCCCGTCTCCCACCGAACCGGCCGCCCGCTAGCGGGTCGGTGTCCGGCGGTCAAGGGGGCGGATACGACCGTAGCTCCATGCCGCCGTCCGGGACAAGCCCGCCCACGCCCCCGCAATTCGTCCCGGAACAGGCCTTCAAAGCCAGGGACGAGACGTTCGGCGACGCTGTTCTCGCAGGTCGCGGGCCCGCAACCCCCTCCGGCGGGCATAACCGACCTATCCGGCCTTTGCGACTTATCAGGATGAAGACGTAGTTTCGCTCACGGAAATGAACATCACCGCGCACCGCATCGGCCGGGACCGCTGCGCTGTCCCTGCCAGGCGCGACCGCCATGACAGCAGCGACGCTCTGACGCAGAGATCAACGAAGCTGTTCCGCGGGCAAGTCAGCCTTTGCTCTCCTCGGGTCGGTTGGCGGCCCAGGAGGCACGGCTGATCGCGTGGACGTTGTTCGCCTTCCACGGGCCGACGTCGGCGATCTCACGGAAGGTCATCCCGAGCTTGCGGGCAATCATGTTCATGCCCGCGTTCTCCTGATGCGTTGCGGTGATCAGCTCGTCGACGTCGAGGTGGGCGAACCCGAAGTCGAGCGCCGCCGTGATCGCTTCGGTGCCCAG
>NZ_MRUJ01000156.1:0-2808 GCF_002099325.1 Frankia sp. KB5
CGGGACAAGCCCGCCCACGCCCCCGCAATTCGTCCCGGAACAGGCCTTCAAAGCCAGGGACGAGACGTTCGGCGACGCTGTTCTCGCAGGTCGCGGGCCCGCAACCCCCTCCGGCGGGCATAACCGACCTATCCGGCCTTTGCGACTTATCAGGATGAAGACGTAGTTTCGCTCACGGAAATGAACATCACCGCGCACCGCATCGGCCGGGACCGCTGCGCTGTCCCTGCCAGGCGCGACCGCCATGACAGCAGCGACGCTCTGACGCAGAGATCAACGAAGCTGTTCCGCGGGCAAGTCAGCCTTTGCTCTCCTCGGGTCGGTTGGCGGCCCAGGAGGCACGGCTGATCGCGTGGACGTTGTTCGCCTTCCACGGGCCGACGTCGGCGATCTCACGGAAGGTCATCCCGAGCTTGCGGGCAATCATGTTCATGCCCGCGTTCTCCTGATGCGTTGCGGTGATCAGCTCGTCGACGTCGAGGTGGGCGAACCCGAAGTCGAGCGCCGCCGTGATCGCTTCGGTGCCCAGGCCTTGGCCCCAGCGGTCGCGGCGGATCGACACCGCGACCTCCACGCCTGGCCAGCCCTGGGCGAAGTAGGTGCCGGCGCGGCCGAGGAACTCCCCGCTGGCCCGGTCCTCGACCGCCCACATGCCGTGCCCGCGGATCGCCCACATGCCGATCAGATGGGTGACCAGCCGCTCGGTGCCGGCCCGGTCGAACGTGCCGTCCAGGTAGCGCATGGTCTCCGGGTCGGCGTTCATCGCCGCGTACGGGTCGAGGTCGACGACCTTCCAGCCGCGCAGCACCAGCCGTTCGGTGAGCACGGTGGGGATGGTGACGACCGTCGGGGTTCCGTAGTGGAGGGTCATGGTCACGCCTGGCCCACGGTGAGTTCGAGGCGAGGGCGTGCCTGCCAGCGGTCCCAGAAGTCCCGTACCGGTTCGACGGTGGGGTGGCCGGTGAACGCTGTGGCGATCTCGGCGACCCGGTCGCAGACCGAGGCAGTGGGCCGGGTGTCCAGCATGTCGACGACCTTCCCCGTCACGGCCGCGGCTTCGTCGATCTCAGGCTCCTCCCGGGCGGTGAGGCTGGCCGCGAGCGCGAGCAGCGCGTGGCCGTAGTCCTCGAACCCGCCCGCCTGGCCTCCTTCGTAGGCGGCGAGCGCGGCTCGGGCTATCGGCTCGGCCTCGACGCCACCGCCGATCCGGGTCAGGACCCCGGCGTACATCATCTCGGCGGCGGCCGGGCCGAACGGGCTGATCCCGGGCTGCAGCGGCAGGTCCGTGACCGACGTGCGCATCCGGTTCAACGCCGCCCGGGTGCCCTCGACGTCGCCGAGCGCGCCAAGGGCCCGCGCCTCGTAGCTGGCGATCCGGGCCCGGGTGTACGGGTTGTCCGCCACGACCGCGGTCTTCCGAGCCGAGACGGCGGCTTCCTGGTAGCGGCGGCCGTAGAACGCCAGCGTCGTCACCATCTCCCCGACCGACGCGGTCAGCACCACGTCGTCGGTCTGGCTCGCGTGGTCTTCGGCGAGGCGGATGAACCGGCGCGAAGCCAGGGTGTCTCCGAGGTTGAACGACAGCCGCGACAGCATGTAGGAGGCGTAGCCGGCGGCGACGGTGAGCCTGGTCTGCGGGCGGGCCCGGCCACTGCCGTTCATCAGGTGGTGGTGCGCCGACTTCCACGTCTTCCACACCTTCGGCGCGAGCCGCTGGTGCGGTTCGACGGTGAACGCGACGGTGTGCGCGTTGATCGCGTCGTCGATCTCGTCGAGGGTCAGCACATCGGGGGCGGACGAGGTCCACTCCCGGTACATCTGGGCGGCGACGAGGCTCGCGGCGGCGAGTTCGAACGCCTGCCGACGGTTGGCGTCCACGGGTTCCTCCTGCCTGCTCGGGTCGAGCCCCAGGTCCCGGGCCCGCTTCTCCCTGACAGCTTCGTCCCGCAATCGCCGGATGGCTCCCGCTGCGGCCAACGCCGTGTCCAGCGCGTCCGCGAGGTCCGCGGACGGGATCTCCTGGCCGTTGACGGCCCGAGAGATCTGCTGGCGTTTGAAGCCGGTGCGGGCTTCGAGCCGGCTGTTGTTGGTCCGATGCTGATCACGCAGTGTCCGCAGCAGATCGGCCAGGTTGGCGAGTGCGTCGTTTCGCTGACCAGCTTGCACCTTCGGCCTCCCCGTCGACGCCTTCGCAGGTGGGTGCAACGAGCTGTTGCATGCACGCAACGAGCCGTTGCGTTCTGTTGCTCCGTTTGGGCGCAGTGTGTCATGGGTGCTGCGCGCGGTGAACACGCCGATCCGGTCCCGTCCGTTCCACCAGCTCAGGGCGGATGAACCCCGGGTCGTGTCGTGTCGCCGCTTCTGCTCCCGCCGGGCCTGGGCCGAGTCGTGCGGCCCGGGTTCGGCGGGCTCCACCCGTCCACACCGATCGCATCGTTTCGAGGAACCCGTGTCTGTTGCGCCCACCGGCATGCCTGTCCCGGCCGTCCCACGATGGCGGCGCCCGTCCACGCTCGACCCGACGGTGCCCGATGCCGTCGAAGTCGCCCTCGACGGGCACCGTGTGTTGATCAGGTCGAGTCTGGGCCCGTCGGTGCGGACCACCCCCGGCGCGTTCGGGGACTTCGTCCGTGCGGTCAAGCGGGGCGAGTACGACGACCTGCTCGGCGAGGTGGCGTGATGCCTGCTTCCACGCAGGCGTCGATCGCGCTGCTGCACACGGCCATGGTCGACCTTGTCCTGGCGAAGGAGCCCGTCTCCGCCCCGGTCGTAGCCGCGTTGAGGGCCGTGCCCCGGGACCTGTTCCTG
>NZ_MRUJ01000157.1:0-13373 GCF_002099325.1 Frankia sp. KB5
GTCGGGGTTCCGTAGTGGAGGGTCATGGTCACGCCTGGCCCGTGGTCAGTTCGAGGCGGGGGCGTGCCTGCCAGCGGTCCCAGAAGTCACGGACGGGTTCGACGGTGGGGTGGCCGGTGAACGCTATGGCGATCTCTGCGACCCGGTCGGAGACCGAGGCGGTGGGCCGGGTGTCGRGCATGTCGACGACCTTCCCGGCCATGGTCGCGGCTTCGTCGATCTCGGGCTGTTCGCGGGCGGTGAGGCTGGCCGCGAGCGCGAGCAGCGCGTGGCCGTAGTCCTCGAACCCGCCCGCCTGGCCTCCTTCGTAGGCGGCGAGCGCGGCTCGGGCTATCGGCTCGGCCTCGACGCCACCGCCGATCCGGGTCAGGACCCCGGCGTACATCATCTCGGCGGCGGCCGGGCCGAACGGGCTGATCCCGGGCTGCAGCGGCAGGTCCGTGACCGACGTGCGCATCCGGTTCAACGCCGCCCGGGTGCCCTCGACGTCGCCGAGCGCGCCAAGGGCCCGCGCCTCGTAGCTGGCGATCCGGGCCCGGGTGTACGGGTTGTCCGCCACGACCGCGGTCTTCCGAGCCGAGACGGCGGCTTCCTGGTAGCGGCGGCCGTAGAACGCCAGCGTCGTCACCATCTCCCCGACCGACGCGGTCAGCACCACGTCGTCGGTCTGGCTCGCGTGGTCTTCGGCGAGGCGGATGAACCGGCGCGAAGCCAGGGTGTCTCCGAGGTTGAACGACAGCCGCGACAGCATGTAGGAGGCGTAGCCGGCGGCGACGGTGAGCCTGGTCTGCGGGCGGGCCCGGCCACTGCCGTTCATCAGGTGGTGGTGCGCCGACTTCCACGTCTTCCACACCTTCGGCGCGAGCCGCTGGTGCGGTTCGACGGTGAACGCGACGGTGTGCGCGTTGATCGCGTCGTCGATCTCGTCGAGGGTCAGCACATCGGGGGCGGACGAGGTCCACTCCCGGTACATCTGGGCGGCGACGAGGCTCGCGGCGGCGAGTTCGAACGCCTGCCGACGGTTGGCGTCCACGGGTTCCTCCTGCCTGCTCGGGTCGAGCCCCAGGTCCCGGGCCCGCTTCTCCCTGACAGCTTCGTCCCGCAATCGCCGGATGGCTCCCGCTGCGGCCAACGCCGTGTCCAGCGCGTCCGCGAGGTCCGCGGACGGGATCTCCTGGCCGTTGACGGCCCGAGAGATCTGCTGGCGTTTGAAGCCGGTGCGGGCTTCGAGCCGGCTGTTGTTGGTCCGATGCTGATCACGCAGTGTCCGCAGCAGATCGGCCAGGTTGGCGAGTGCGTCGTTTCGCTGACCAGCTTGCACCTTCGGCCTCCCCGTCGACGCCTTCGCAGGTGGGTGCAACGAGCTGTTGCATGCACGCAACGAGCCGTTGCGTTCTGTTGCTCCGTTTGGGCGCAGTGTGTCATGGGTGCTGCGCGCGGTGAACACGCCGATCCGGTCCCGTCCGTTCCACCAGCTCAGGGCGGATGAACCCCGGGTCGTGTCGTGTCGCCGCTTCTGCTCCCGCCGGGCCTGGGCCGAGTCGTGCGGCCCGGGTTCGGCGGGCTCCACCCGTCCACACCGATCGCATCGTTTCGAGGAACCCGTGTCTGTTGCGCCCACCGGCATGCCTGTCCCGGCCGTCCCACGATGGCGGCGCCCGTCCACGCTCGACCCGACGGTGCCCGATGCCGTCGAAGTCGCCCTCGACGGGCACCGTGTGTTGATCAGGTCGAGTCTGGGCCCGTCGGTGCGGACCACCCCCGGCGCGTTCGGGGACTTCGTCCGTGCGGTCAAGCGGGGCGAGTACGACGACCTGCTCGGCGAGGTGGCGTGATGCCTGCTTCCACGCAGGCGTCGATCGCGCTGCTGCACACGGCCATGGTCGACCTTGTCCTGGCGAAGGAGCCCGTCTCCGCCCCGGTCGTAGCCGCGTTGAGGGCCGTGCCCCGGGACCTGTTCCTGCCCGACGCCGGCACCGAGGAGGCCTACAAGGACGACGCCGTCGTCACGAAATGGGATGTCTACGGGGCACCGCTCAGCGCRGTGTCGCGGCCCTCCACCGTCGCGGCGACGCTCGAGCAGCTCCGGGTCGAACCCGGCCAGCGGATCCTGGAGATCGGTTCCGGTGGCTACACCGCGGCGCTGCTGGCTGAGCTGACTGGGCCAACCGGCCACGTCACCACCATCGACATCGACCAGTCCGTAGTCCACCGCACCCACGCCTGCCTGGACAAAGCCGGCTACACCGACGTCACGGCACTGATCAACGACGGGTACTTCGGGTTCCCGCTCCGCGCCCCCTACGACCGGCTCCGCAGATGACCTGCCGAGCCTGGACCTGTGGCTGGCCACCGTGCAGCCCACCTACGGCCGGCTCCACGGCACCGACGCATCCGCAGGAGCCGAACTGCCTGCGGATGCGTCGGCCGGGGTGTCTGCCTGCTGGTCGGACGACAGCCTCGCCTTCCTGGCCTTCACCCCGACGGGCGGGACCGGCGTGGAGATCGGGGTTGTCGCGTACGGCCCCGACCGGTACCGGCTCGCGGACCTGCTCACCCACGACGTCCGCGTGTGGGACGCCGAGCGGCGCGGTGGCCCGGACCCCACCATCCGCGTCTACCCCACCGATGCCGGCCGCGCCTCGGCGCCGGCCGGACGGCTCCTCACGAAACCATCAGCCCAGCTCCTGATCACCTGGGGCTGAGACCCCACCATCCGACGATCGCGAGAGGAGAACGGTGTTGAGCGACGTGCACGGGCATCATCGACCGCCCGGAGCCGACGGGGAAGCACGCGCTGAGGATCTGCGGGCCCGCCTCGTGGATGACCTCGTCGCGGCGGGTTCGATCAAAACGAAGGAGGTCGAGGCCGCGTTCCGCGMGGTGCCGCGGCACCTGTTCGCTCCCGAGGTGTCGCTCCAGGACGCCTACGCCGACGACATCGTGCGGACCAAGCAGGACCAGCACGRCATCACCGTCAGCTCGGTCTCCGCTCCCTGGCTGCAGGCCACGATGCTCGAACAGGCCGGGATCAGCCCCGGCATGCGGGTCCTCGAAGTCGGCTCCGGGGGCTACAACGCCGCCCTGATCGCGGAACTCGTCGGCCCGACCGGTGCGGTGACGACCATGGACATCGACGCCGACGTCACCGAACGAGCCCACCACTGCCTCGCAGCGGCAGGCTACGACCAGGTCCACGTCGTGCTGGCCGACGCCGAGCACGGCGTCCCCGAGCACGCGCCCTACGACCGGATCATCGTCACCGCGGGCGCCTGGGACATCCCACCCGCCTGGACCGATCAGCTCGCCCCAGACGGCCGGATCGTCGTTCCCCTGCGGATGCGGGGGCTGAGCCGGACGGTCGCGCTCACCCCCCGCGACGGCGTTCTGGTCAGTCTCGACCATCAGATGGCCGGCTTCGTGCCCGTGCGCGGCGACGGCGCCCATCCCGAACGCCTCGTCCCGCTTCACGATGCCGACGTGGGCCTGCGGTTCGACGAGCAGGCTCCCGAACTCGACGCCGCCGCACTGCGGGCCGCGCTACTCTCCCCGCGGGTCGAGGCGTGGTCGGGAGTGCGGTTCGGCGGGATGGAACCGTTCGACGGGCTGCTGCTGTGGCTTGCCAGCAGCCTCGACGACTACGGCTTGCTCTCCCGCGCCCGTTCCCCGACCGCTCGAGAGCTCGTCGACCCCGTCTCCCCGATCGGCACGCCCACCGCCGTGGAAGCGGACAGCTTCGCCTACCTCACCCTGCGAAAGGTCGAGGACGGCGACGACACCTACGAGTTCGGCGCCTACGCCCACGGTCCCCACGCCGCCCGCCTCGCCGGCCTGGTCGTCACGCAGGTCCAGGCCTGGAACCGAACCCACCGCGACGCGTCGCCGGCCACGATCAGCGTCCACCCGGCCACAACTCCGGCAGAGGCACTTCCGCCCGGCCGGGTGATCGCCAAGCGCCACCGCATCGTCGTCCTGAGCTGGTCCTGACCAACACAGCGACGCGTTCACCACCCCTTCCGAAGGAAAGGCATCGCCATGACTCCTGCCCACACAACCGCCCCGGCCCCGCTCCCCCTCGCCGGCGACTACGACCTAGACGTCGAGATCGTCGACGGCGGACCCGTCATCCCCGAGCTGCTGCGCTCCACCAGCGACAACTGCGGCAAGACCTGCTCGTCGGCCTGCACCAGCTGCAAGCAGAACTGAACCTCCGCCGCTGAGAGGTGCGTGATGTACCGCAGCCTTGACGTTCCGCTGCTACGGATGGCCGTGGTCCCCACCGATGTCGACCTGCCCCCATGGCCAGACCTCGACGACACCACCGACAGCGCAGTAGCCGGCTGGACGGATTGGCTGCGGGACATCTGGGCACGGCCCGTGTTCGCCGACGCGATGACACTCGCCAGCCCTTCACTGGCGGCGCGGGTCGCATCGGTCCTCGACGGGCAGTGCCACGATCGGCGGACCGCCCGGCGGGCTGTCACGGCGACAGCCCGCTACGTACTGCGGATGGTCGGGCGCGCCACTCCATTCGGCCTGTTCGCCGGTGTCGGGCCCGCGGATTTCGGCCCGCGGGCCCGCGTCCGGCTCGGCGACGACCACCGGGTTCGCGCCCGGCCGGGCGGCGCCTGGCTCGCCGCGCTCGCCGACGACCTGGAAGCGTTCGACACGCTGCTGCGACGGCTGCCGGTCACCGCCGACGGAATACCAGTCGCCCGAGGCGACCGACTGTTCATCGGCCCTGTCGCCCGGTCCGGCGACGACGCCGGGCCGGAGTCGGTGGTCGAGGTGTCGGTGCGCCGCACCCGGGCTGTGGAGGCGGCGTTGCTCCACGCGGTCAGCTCGCTGCCCGTCCCCGAGCTGGTCGCTCGCCTCGCCGCCGACAAACCCGCTCCCGCCGCCGGCCAGATCGAGACTATGGTGATCGAGTTGGTCCGCCGCCGGTTCCTGCACACGCCCCTACGCCCGGCGACAACCATCACCGATCCACTCAGTGAAGTCGCCGACCAGCTGGCCGCAGCCCGGATTGACGACCTGCCCCCACTCGCCGGCCGTCTCAACGTGATCCGCGACCTACAAGACCTGCTCGCCCACCACGACAACACGCGCTCCGCCTCGCACCGTCGCACGCTGCGCACGCAGGCAGAGGCGCTTCAACGGCGCGTTGTTCCCAGCGCTGACCCGGACCTCGACGTAGGCCTCGTGTTGAACGCGGACGTGGTCCTGCCGGCGGCTGTCGCCGAGGAGGCTGGGGCCGCCGCTCGGGCGCTCGCCCGGCTCACAGGGCCGACCGCCGTTCCCCCGGAGTGGGCGGACTGGCACGAAGCCTTCCTGGAACGCTACGGTCCCGCCGCCCTCGTCCCACTGCTGGAAGCCGTCAACCCTGACACCGGCCTCGGTCTGCCCGCCACCTTCCGCGGCTCCACACGCTCCCACCGCCCCCGCGGGAACGCGGCCCGCGATCAGCGCCTGGCCGCCCTCACGCAGCGGGCGGCCCTGGACGGCGCGCTCGAGGCACGCCTCGGCGACGCCGCCATCGCGGCTCTGGCCGGCGACACCGCACCGGACCGGGTTCCACCGCACGCCGAACTCATCGCCGAGGTCCACGCCAACGACCTGCCGGCCTTGTCCCGCGGCCTGTTCACCCTGCGTGTGACCGGAGGCGGACGCGCCGCCGCAACCACCACTGGCCGCTTCCTGCACCTGCTCGACCCCGCGTCCTTCGACCGGTTCCGCGACATCTACGCCGCCCTACCCACCATGCGGGCCGGCGCGACAGCCGCGCAGGTGTCCTGTCCGCCGCTTCCCGCAGCCACCGTCGGCGTGGCCCGATCACCGCGGCTCACCGACACGGTGATCACGCTTGCCGAGCATCACGACGCCGGTCCGTGCGTGCTGCGTCCAGCCGATCTGGCTGTCGGTGCCGACGCTGAGGGGCTTTACCTGGTGTCGCTGCCCGACCGGCGTCTCGTCGAGCCGTCCGCCGCGCACGCGGTGGAGTTCCGGTACCACACCCACCCGCTGGCACGGTTCCTGTGCGAGCTGCCCACCGCACGCCTCGCCGTCTCCATCCCCTTCTCCTGGGGCACCGCCGGTGGGCTGCCGTTCCTGCCCCGGCTCGTCCATCGGCGCACTGTGCTCGCCCCGGCCCGCTGGCACCTCACAGCCGCCGACCTGCCCGGCCGCGCCGCGTCGGCGCAGGAATGGCGCGAGGCGCTGGCCCGCTGGGGCGGCACGATCCCAGTGCCCACGCGGGTCCAGCTCGTCGAGACCGACAACCGGTTGCGTCTCGACCTGCACGTTGAGGCTCACCTGGCCCTGCTACGCGATCACCTGCACCGCCACGGCTCCGCTCGGCTCGACGAGGACGCCGCTCCAGAAGCCTTCGGCTGGCTCGACGGCCACGCCCACGAACTGGTCATCCCGCTGGCCACCACCGCCGCACCCCTGCCGGGGCCGGCACCGGAGCGCCTCGCGGCAACCGTGCCCGCTGCTCGGTCGGATGCCCAGCTACCCGGTGTGTCGCCGTGGCTGTCGGCCCGGCTCTACGGCCACCCCGACCGGGCCACCGATCTCCTCGCCCGCCTCCACGACCTCTTGGACGCGTGGCCCGACCCGCCCGCGTGGTGGTTCCTGCCGTACCGGGACACCGAGCCCCACCTGCGGCTACGCCTCGCCGTCAACGAACCTGGCGGCTACGGGCTGGCGGCCACGCGGCTGGGAACCTGGGCTGCGGTACAGCGCGAGGCCGGACTGCTGTCGCACCTTCACCTCGACACCTACCAACCGGAGACCGGCCGCTACGGCTATGGCCCGGCGATGACCGCCGCCGAAGGCGTCTTCTCCGCCGACTCCGCCGCTGCCCTCGCCGCCCGCCGTCTCGCCGCCAGCGCCCGCCTGTCCGTCGGAGCGCTCACCGTCGCCGGCCTGGTCGATATGGCCATCGCCTTCACCGGCGCGTTGTCCACCGGCATGCGGTGGCTTCGTGACGTGCTGCCCCACGAGCCTGCCCGCGTCCCACGGGCGGAACGCACCACCACGTTGCACCTGGCCAACCCCGCAGATAGCTTCGCTCATCTGCGGGCCGTTCCCGGGGCGGACGCCGTGCTGTCCGCCTGGCAGCCGCGGGCCACAGCACTGGCCGCCTACCGCGACGCCCTCGCCGCGCAGCGCCCGCCTGACCAGGCCTTGGCCTCGCTGCTGCACCTGCACGTCGTCCGAACCCTCGGCCTGAACCCCGCCGCCGAACAGACCTGCATCGCCCTCGCCCGAGCCACAGCCGCACGCGCCCTCGCGACCACGGAAGCGACCGTCTCATGATCGCCTGCGATCAGGCCGCCGCCACCGCAGCAAGCCTTGCCACCCGCCTCACCGTCCCATCCCCCAGAGAACTCGGGCAGACTGCGCAGTCGCTCGCCGACGGAGCGGCCGGCATCGCCCTCCTGCACGCCGAGCGAGCGCACGCCAGCGCCGAGCGCTGGGAGCCCGTCCAGGCGTGGCTGACCGCAGCCATCTCCGGCCACCTCAGCGTGGCGATGAACAGCTCGCTCTACGCCGGCGCCCCGGCGGTCGCCTTCGCCGTTCACATCGCAGCCGGGCAGACCCGCCGCTACACCGCCGCCCGCACCGCGCTCGATCAGGCCGTCGCCACCATCGCCCACCGCCTCGTCGACGCCGCCAACGCCCGCATCGACCAGGGGGAACCGGGACGGTTCACCGAGTACGACGTCATCAGCGGGCTCACCGGCATTGGCGCCCACCTCCTCGCCCACACCCCCGGCGACGACGCCCTCGGCCGCATCCTCACCTACCTCGTCCGCCTCACCACACCTCTCAACCTCGACGGAGAGGAACTCCCCGGCTGGTGGTGCAGCCACGACCCGTCCCAGGGCAACACTGCCGAATTCGCCGGTGGACACGCCAACCTCGGCATGGCCCACGGCGCCGCCGGCCCACTGGCCCTGCTCTCGCTCGCCACACGCGCCGGGATACGCGTCCACGGCCAGACCAACGCCATCAACGCGCTGTGCGCCTTCTATGACCAATGGCGCCACGACTCCCCCAGCGGTCCGTCCTGGCCACAGTGGATCACCCGTGCCGATCAGCAGGCCGCGAGACCGGCCCAGCCCGGCCCCGCCCGTCCGAGCTGGTGCTATGGCACCCCCGGAATCGCCCGCGCCCTCCAACTCGCCGGCATCGCCACCGGTGACACCACCCGCCAGAACGCCGCCGAACAGGCACTCGCAGCCTGCCTCACCGACTCCACCCAACTCGCCCACCTCACCGAAGCCGGACTGTRCCACGGATGGGCAGGCCTCTACCAAACCGTCGCCCGCGCCGCCGCCGACGCCACCACCGACACCCTCAGCCGCCACCTGCCGACACTCGCCGCTTCCCTCCTGCTCTGCGCCCTTTCGAGCAGCGGGCGGGCTGATGGGCTCCTCGAAGGAGACGCCGGCATCGCCCTCGTCCTCCACAGCGTCGCCACCGGCGCACCGGCCACCGGATGGGACAGATGCCTGCTGATCCACTGACCGTCCCCAGCCGAGACATCGGCACCGAACAGGCCGTACTCGCGGTGCTGGCCGGCATCCCGCTACCCACTGCGGCAGCCCATGCCGCCTTGCCTCCCGACCAGCTCGCCGCAGCTGTCGCCACCTACCAGGCGGCAGGTCGCGCCGCGCTCGCAGTCCAAGGTGCTGCCTGGTTCCAGGTGCGTGTCACGTTTCCCGAGCCAGCGGACGCAGAGACCGTCGCAGCCACCCACCTGGCACCTGTCCTACGCCACGCCCAAGCCGCCGGCGCTGTCGCCTCCTGGTGGTTCGTGCGCAAGTCGCCCGACTGGCGGCTACGGCTCTCTCCAGCCAGTGGCCAATCTGTGGCGGATCTTCGTGCCACCCTCCGCTCCGCCTTCGACGACCTGACCGCGGCCGGAACGATCCCCACCTGGGCGGAAGGGATCTACGAGCCGGAGGAGTACGCCCTCGGCGGCGAGGTCGGCACCGACGTCGCGCACCGGCTGTTCACCGCTGACAGCGGGCACGTCCTCGACCGCATCCACAGCGAGATCACCAGCAGGACCCCGCCGACTCTCGGCCGCCGCGAACTGTCGATGCTGTTGATCGGCACGCTGCTGCGCACCGCGGGCCTGGACTGGTACGAACGCGGCGACGTCTTCAACCGTGTCAGCCGCCTACGCCCTCCACCAGCAACATCACCCACCGCTGCTGAAATTCAACGGCTGGCCACCGCTCTACGCAGGCTGCTGACCGCCGACACCGACCCGGCAGGCGACCTGTTCGGCGCGGACCGACCGCTGGCCAACCTGGGAATCTGGGCCAGCGCCTTTCACAATGCCGGTCGGGCCCTTGGCCAGGCCGCATACGMCGGGACCCTGCGCCGCGGGCTACGCGACGTCCTCGGCCACCATGTGATCTTCCACTGGAACCGCCTCGGCCTGAATGCCGAGACCCAGGGCGTACTCGCCGCCACAGCGCGCGAGACAATCCTCCGCGCTCCCGCACTCCCCGAAGCGCTAACGCCGCAGGCACGCTGATGTGGCCGCCGCCGAACGACGCAGACACCGTCACCCGCATGCGCGCAGCGCACGAACGCGCCAGCGCCGCCCTCCGGGTCACGGTCGACCGGACCCAGGCTGAGGAAGCGTGGGGCTTCGCCGGACGAACCCTCGGCCGACCGGTAATGACCCCCGACAGCCCAGGCTGGCTACGGATCGCCGCCACCGAAGCCGGACAGCAGATCACCACGTTCTGGGACGGCGGACGCACCGCACAGCAGGCGCTGCCAGCATCCATCCCACGCCCAGCGCTACGCGCGATCCACGACCATCACCACGACGGCTGGGACTACCGCGCCGAGCTATACGACCGCGTCCACGTCCGACCTCTCGCCGTCACGACCGTGCCGCGGCGGCTCACCGACTCACCGAAAGGGCAATGGTTCCAGGCACTGCGCCGTTCCTTCCGCATCCTCGCCACGGTCTCCACCGACCGGCGCACCATCGAGCAGTCCTACCTCGACGACGTCATGCCCAGGATGCTCGGCGAACCGATCACCACCGAGGCGCCCGCACCGTGGGTAACCGCGCACGGAGACCTGCACTGGGCCAACCTCTGCGGCCCCACCCTCTGCATGATCGATTGGGAAGGCTGGGGCCTGGCACCCTCCGGCTACGACGCCGCCACCCTCTACTGCCACAGCTTGCTCATGCCAACGCTCGCCGCACAGGTTCAGGCGCGCTTCGCAGACGCGCTCTCCACCGAGAGCGGCCGGTACGCCGAACTGGCCGTCATCGCCGAGCTACTCGACACCGTCCCCTCCGGCACCGGTATCGATCATGCGGGGCTGCTGCGTATCCGCGCCACACATCTTCTCCGCCGCGCCATACCCCGCCCGAGAGAAGGCACCGTCACGAGGCCAGGTCAGACATGACCCACCGCAACGGCCATGCTCGGGAACAGCTCCACTGGGCAGCGTTCCGGGCCTGCGCTGGGGCCGAGTATCTGCCCCCAATGCCTGGCGGACGGTGGTGGACAGCTCTGGACCCCCAGGGCTCGCCAGAACTGGCCCACGAGAAATCTCATCGCCACTGTGCCGGGAGGTGAAGCTGTCTCGCACCCGGTGGAGACCTGCAGGCAAGTCTCGCTATTAAGCGGAGGATCCCACATCAGCCAGAAGATGATCTGACGGTGATCTGACTGTTGTTGCGTATGCAACTTCTGTCAGATCACCGTCAGATCTCTACGGCCCTGGTCTATCTGCCCCGTGGCTGCGCTCCGGACAGCCTCCGCAACCCACGATGGCTCGTCGTCCCAAGCTTGCCCGGTCCGGCGAGCTCAACCTGTCCGCCGAGCCCGCGAAGTTCGAATGTTCCACTCGGAGGCCAGGAAGATCACCGAGTAGGGGCGTCACCCGGAGGGCCGGTCCGCCGTCGATGGTTCGCATGCTGCCTGATCAACGACCATCTGGGCAGGCTTCCTTGTCAGCACCCGTCGATGCCCTCCCGTCTTCAAGGACACTGACGGGCCCGCCGTGCTCAAGGGGCAGCGCGCCAGCACTGTCCAGATGCCGGCCGCTACGAAGACGGTTGACCCGCTGAACTGTCCGGATTCCAACGCGTGCTGGAGACGCGGCGGTCCGGGGCCGGAAGGGGCGGCGGCGTCCACCGGAGCCTCGCGGGATAACCAGCCTCGATCTGTCGTGACCGCGAGAAATCGTCGGGACGTGAGGATACGGTAGCTGAGCGCAAGGTTGTTCCTGGTTCGGAGGGGGTGCCGGTGGCCACGCGGCGGGGGCTATTCGCCGAGTTGCAGTACCAGGCAGCGCAGGCCGAGAAGCGGCAGCGGCAGCAGAGGGCTGCGGCCCACCGTGCACTCCTTGCCGCTGAAAAGGAAGCCGCGCAGAAGGCTCGGGCCGCTGAGCGCGCAGCCRCCGCGGCGGCCAAGGCGTCCACGAAAGAACAGGCCCGCTTGCTGAAGGAAGCAGGCCTGCTGTACGTCGCGGCGCGATTGAGCGAGGTCGGGTCGCTGAATGCCGATCTCGCGAGCACATTCGAAGAGATCGACGGCATTCTGGCCACGGCGCTCCTGGTCGACAGCTATGTTGATCTCGAGGCCTTGAAAGTCACGACCGTCGTGCATCCACCGTTCGAGCCCGGTGCTCTCGCAGTCCCGACACCGCCCGTTGCTGCTCCTGTGTACCCGGCGGAACCCGTCTACCAGGAGCCGCAAGTACCGGGAGTCCTATTCGGGGCGAAGAAAAAACATGCCCAGGCGATCGCTCAAGCTCAGACCACGCACGAGCAGGCGCTGCGGCGGTGGCGGGAACAGGTGTCAGCGATACGGACGGCGCATGTCTCCGCTCTGGAGCAGCGGCAGCGTGCCGAGGATGCTCGCCTGGCGAAGCTCGCCGCGGCGCGGGCGGTCCACGTCGAAGCGTGTCGTCGGAGAGACGCCGACGCCGACGAGCGGAACCGGGGACTCACCAGACTGATCAATGATCTCGCCTTCGACGTCGAGGCGGCGATCCGCGAGTACGTCGGGATCGTCCTGTCGAACTCCGCCTACCCGGATGCATTTCCAGTCACTCACGACTACGAGTTCGATCTCTCCAGCAGGGAGCTGCGTCTGGCAGCCGCTGTCCCTGAACCATCCGCAGTCCCCTCGGTCAAGGAGTACAAGTACGCCCCGAGGAAGGACGAGATCTCGTCGACCAAGCTGCCGGCGACGGTCCAGAAGGACCGCTACGCGAGCGCCGTCTTCCAGACCGCCGTACGCACGCTGCACGACGTCTTCGGCGCCGACCGCCAAGGAAAGATCCACTCGATTGCCCTGACGGTCGGGGTCGACCGGATCTCGCCTGCGACCGGGCTTCCGGAGACCATCCCGCTCGCGATCGTCGCTGCAGACCGCGCAACGTTCCGCAAGTTCCGGCTCGACCAGGACGAGATCGTCCCTCAGAAGACCCTCGAGTACCTCGGCGCGGCGCTGTCCCCTTCGCCGTTCACTCTCAAGCCCGCCGACGCCTCCCGCGGCATCAGGCAGCGTGGGCAGTGACCATGCGGTTCAACCCACCGCCAGGCTGGCCCACACMCCCCGAAGGCTGGACTCCCCCACCAGGTTGGGTTCCAGACCCATCTTGGCCCAGGCCGCCCCACGGATGGCAGCTCTGGCTTCCGGGGCCCACCGTCACGTCGCTCGGGACCGGCGACGACCTTCTCATCCGATCGGAACCCGGAGTCCAGGAGTTCTCGCTCGAAGGCGCATCCATGTCATCCGGATCCGAGACCAGCGAGATGCCGGTCGACAGCGCCGCGCTGATGGCTCGCATCACTGAGCCTTTCCCGGTAACGATTCGTCACGTGACGTGATCGCAATGGTGTGTTGGTGTGTTGGGTGTCAGGCGGTTCTGCGGTGCTCGGTGTGGAGRATGACGAGGGCGGCTTTCACGACAAGTCCGATCTTCCAGGGGTCGATCGTGATGTTGTGGAGGAGTCGGAAGGTGCCTTTGAGCAGGGCGTTCGCGCGTTCACCGACGGCGCGTAGCGCGTTGTGGATCCGGTTGTGCGCTTTCTGTYCGTCGGTGAGGGTGCCGCCCTTGGGCTTCTTGTACGCGGTCGCGAGCGRCCCGGCCGGGTTGCCCAGCCCTTCGTAGCCGAGGTCGAACAGCACCTCGTGCAGGTCGGCGGTCCACTCGGCGAGAACCGGCAGCGCCCCGGAGGCTTTCAGGGCGGTCGAGTCGTGCTCGCGGCCGGGCCGCACGTCGGAGACCCACAGTGGCCAGCCGTCGTCCGGGGCGGAGAGCACCTGGATGTTGCCACCGTGGTTGGAGATCGTGCCGGACCACCACAGGTC
>NZ_MRUJ01000158.1:0-12501 GCF_002099325.1 Frankia sp. KB5
GGAAGCTGCTCCAAGACGACGGTGGAAAGGTCTTCCTCATCGTCGACAACGTCAGTTACCACGATTCGAAGGCTGTCCGTCGGTTCGTCGCAGGAACRGACGGTAGGCTCCGGATTTTCTTTCTCYCGCCTTATGCCCCCGACACCAACCCGGACGAGTGGGTCTGGAACAACGTGAAGACCGCACAGATCGGCCGAAAAATGATGGGTGTAGATCCTTCAGAGTGAGATCGTTGGCTGGATGATCTCGGTTCCCTGGGTTTGGGTTGATCGTGAAAGGGCTCCTTGCCACTACGTTCGCGGGTGTCGAAGCCAGAACGTGACGTGAGCAAGGAGCCTGGGTGTCAGGGTATGAGGTTGGCTCGGAGAGGGTGTCGGCGGGTGCGTTCGCCGGGTCGGACGAGCTGTACGGGGCGTTGCGGGCGGGGCTTGCGGGGGCGGAGACCGCGGGCCTGACCCATGAGGGTCTTGAGGTGTGGTTGGAGGGCCGGGGCCGGGAGCTGCTGCGGTCGCTGTTCCAGGACCATCTTGATCTGCGGTCGGCGCGGGAGGTGCGGCTGGCCGAACCGCCGGCGGGGGTGGACGGGGTGGTCCGTACCCGGGTGGAGAAGGCGCATCGGCGGGCGCTGTCGACGGTGTTCGGCCGGGTGGCGGTGAGCAGGCTGGCCTATCGGGCGCCGGGGCGGCCAACCTGCACCCGGCGGACGGGGTGTTGAACCTGCCGGTGGGGCTGCACTCGCACGGGCTGCGCCGGCTGGTGGCGCTGGAGGCCGCGCGGGGGTCGTTCGACGCCGCGGTCGCCGCGGTCGCCCGGGCGACCGGGGTGAGGGTCGGTAAGCGCCAGCTTGTCGAGCTGGCCCGGTCGGTGGCGGTCGACGTGGCCGGTTTCTACACGGCCCCGGTGTGCGGGCCGGTGCCCGACGGGCTGCTGTTGGTGTTGCAGTTCGACGGGAAAGGTGTGGTGATGCGGCCGGAGGGGCTGCGCCCGGCCACCGCGAAGGCGGCCGCCGCGGGGCGGAAGCTGGCGACACGGCTGTCGCCCGGGGAGAAGAACGGGCGGAAACGGATGGCGGAGTTGGCCGCGGTCCACGACGTCGTCCCGGTCGTGCGTACCCCGGCTGACGTGCTGCCCCCGCCCGGGGTGACCGGGCCCGACGGGCCGAAGGCCACCGGAAAGTGGGTGACGGCCTCGGTCGTCGACGACATCGCCACGGTGGTGGCGGCCGGGTTCGACGAGGCCGAACGGCGCGACCCGACCCACGCCCGGACCTGGATCGTGCTCGTCGACGGCAACAACACCCAGCTCGACGCCGTCACCGCCGAGGCGGCCCACCGCGGCGTCGTCGTCCACATCGTCGTCGATCTCATCCACGTCCTGGAATACCTGTGGAAGGCCGCCTGGTCGTTTTTCACCACCGGGGACCCCGACGCCGAGGCCTGGGTCACCGACAAGGCCCGCAAGGTACTGGAAGGCCGGGCGGGCCAGGTCGCCACCGGCATCCGCCGCCGCGCCACCTACAACGGCTACAACCAGGCCGAACGCAAGGGCGCCGACACCTGCGCCGACTACCTCGACGCCAAGGCACCCTGGCTTGACTACGCCACCGCCCTGGTGGGCGGCTGGCCGATCGCGACCGGTGTCATCGAGGGAGCCTGCCGCCACCTCGTCAAGGACCGGATGGACATCACCGGTGCCCGATGGGGACTCGACGGCGCCGAATCCGTGCTCCTGCTCCGCGCCCTGGTCACCAACGGCGACTTCGACGACTACTGGAAGTACCACATCGCACAGGAACAGCACYGCAACCACCGCAACCAGTACGCCGACAACCGCATACCGCCCTGATCAACTCACTTCACAAGAACTGCACCCAAAAATGATTACATCGGTCTCGGATCTTTACTCCAACGCCCTCACCGCACTTCGCAGGCTCCAGGAGAACTCTGCGCTTGTCATCGGCTTCTTCGGTGACCCCCACCTCGCCTACATCGGCTGGTAGCCGGTCCAGCTACTTTCGTTCTCCTTAGTGTGCGCCCAGCGGGACGGGAGGTGAAGCCGTGAGGTAGCGGTGGATCCTGCTGTTCGTAAGCTCACCGTCGCTTGCCGGTGAAAGTCCGGTCCGGGTAGCTGCCAGGAGGCCCGGTAGCAGGCTGGCGGCTTCGTCTGGAAACGGGCGGGGTCGAAGCCCAGCGTCAAAGGCCCTGTGAGAGGGGGAGCGAGAGCGCGGTCCGTAGCATAAAGCGAAGCCTGCGGCGTCGTGAGGATCCTGCCCTCCGGGGTGGGAAAGGGAGTGCCGAGCCTCTCACTATCGGGGCGAAGGCCACGGAAGCGGCGAAGATCCTGGAATTGCAGCCGTGAGGAACTCCCCGGCGTATGGGGCGCGGAACGTGCTGACAGTGGCGGTGGGAACTGGGGAGGCCCTCCCCGGCCCGGCAGTCTACGGAAAGCTGCCGGAGAACCGTGCCCTATAACCGGAGATCCCGGGAAGTGGGTGGCGGGCCGGGTGGGCGTCGGAGGCGGCCATATTACCGTTCGAGCCGGCCGGACAACATAACCGGCGGTGAGGGAAGGGCCGCTGCTTCGTCGACGCGTGGAGTTGGAAGGAGGGGCTCGGTGAGTGCCATTGCTGCTATTCCCGCCGCTTCGGGATCCCGAGTGGATCCGGTCCGTGTCTTGCAGCACACGCTGTACCGGGCGGCCAAGGCCGATCCCGGGCGGAGGTTCCATGCGCTCTCGGACAAGGTCCACCGTGGGGACGTCCTGGAGCGTGCGTGGGCACTGGTGCGCGCCAACAGGGGCGCGCCGGGCATTGACCGGACCACCATTGCCCAGGTCGAGGAGTACGGGGTGTCCCGTCTTCTCGACGAGCTGGGCGGCGAATTGCGGGAAGGGGGGTACCGTCCTTTGCCTGTGCGCCGGGTAGAAATTCCCAAGCCGGGGGACAAGGGTGCGTCCCGGCCGCTGTCGATCCCTGCCGTCCGCGACCGTGTGGTGCAGACCGCCGTGAAGATCGTGCTCGAGCCGGTCTTCGAGGCGGACATGGCCGGGTGCTCGTTCGGGTTCCGCCCGCGGCGCTCGGCTCATGACGCACTGCAAGTGCTGGTGGATGCGTGCGGGGAGGGCCGTCGGTGGGTGGTGGAGACGGATATCGCTGATTGCTTTACGGCGATCCCGTTCGAAGGGTTGATGCAGACGATCGAGGAACGGGTCTGCGACCAGGCGATGCTCAGGTTGGTGCGTGCTGTCCTGCGTGCCGGCGTGATGCGCGACGGCGAGGTCCGGAGGCCGGTCAGCGGAATGTCCCAGGGCGGGCCGCTGTCCCCATTACTCTGTAACGTCTACCTGAACCGGCTTGACCGGGAATGGGACGACGGGGACGGGATGATGGTCCGGTTCGCGGACGATATCGTCGTGATGTRCTGGTCGGAGGATCAGGCGGTGCGGGCGATGGATTGTCTGGTCCGGTTGCTCGCTGATCTGGGGCTGGAGACCAAGGCAGCCAAGACCCGTATCGTTCACCTACAGGTGGGAGGGGATGGTCTTGAGTTCCTGGGCTTCCATCACCGCCTGGTGCTGTCGCGGGGTGACCGGGGCAGACGGAGGGTGGCGTTTCTTGCGCGCTGGCCCTCGGACAGGGCCATGAAGCATGCTCGGGATCGGATTCGGGAGATTACGGGACGGTCCAGGCTGCTGCTTAAGCCAGAGGCGGTCGTGCGGGAACTGAACCTGTTCCTGCGTGGCTGGGCCGGATATTTCCGCTACGGATATTCGGCACGGCGCCTTGCTATGATCAGGCGGTTCGCGCAGGTACGGCTGGCTCGGTTTGTTCGGGCCAGACACCGGCGCAGCATGGGCTTCGGCTGGCGGGTGCTGATACGCTCCCGGCCGGTGGACCTCGGCCTGGTCAGCCTGTCTGGGATTGTCGTCACTCCCAGGGCCGGAAAGCTCTGGCGGGAGAGACCGAATGCCGGCGGTGAACGGCGTCGGTAAGCCGTGTGTGGGAGAACCACATGCACGGATTGACGGGGGGCGGCTGGAGACGGAGCATGCTATGGACGGCCGGGATGAGAAACGGGCGGGAAACCGCGCGGACAAAGGTACCGGACCACGCGCCTAAAGCGAGATGCCACCGCGCCAGTCGCCTACCCTACACCGGCCGTGCAAAACCGATCGCATCACCCGACTTCCCTGGACACCGACGGTACGCACCAACCAGCGAACCGACCTTTCCTTATCCTGGGCGGCCCGGCCTACGACGCCCTGATCGCCTTCACCGCGGCCGAACATCAGGCGACTCTGATGAGTCTCGACCAGCGAGCCGCCGCCACCTACGAAGCCATCGGAATCACCGTGGGCCAGCTCGCCTCGTGATGACCGGCCGGCCCGGGTATCCGGCCGTGGTCGGGCAGAGCGGTGCGGATGAGGACCGGAAGATGTCTGGCGTGGGGCCCTACAGGTTCGCCGGCCGGCGCCGAAGGGTCGGTGGCCACGATCCCGGCATCGGCCGCGACCATCATGACCCACAACACCATGATCCAGCGACATCACGAATTAAAGATCAGTAGCGGCGGCCGCGGAAGGTACGCCGCAGGTCGTCGACCCATTGAGCGGGGATTTCCCAGGGAATGAAGTGGCCGCCGTGGTCGTGGGCGTTGAGGTTGACGTGGTTGTACCAGGCGGCGCGGTCGGAGTCGAGGAAGTTCTGAACCCGCTGGTCGGTACTGACGCCGGGTGGGTTTTCATAGCCGACGAAGGTGATGCCGGTGGGCGCCTCGATGGCTGGCTGCCGGTCGTGGGACGGGGTCCACGGGTAGCGGTTGTTGTTGGCGTAGGTGCGGATCGAGGTACCGATCGCGTTGGTCACCCAGAAGATCATGGCATGGGTGAGCAGGTCGTCTTTGGTGAAGACGGTCTCGATGTCGCCGCCGTTGTCGCTCCACTTCACCCAGCGTTCGAGTATCCAGGCGAGCATCCCGGCCGGGGAGTCGGACAGCCCGTAGGCGAGCGTGCTCGGGGCGAGCACGTGCGCGGCGAGGTGGACGGCGAAGCGCCTCTCCACGGCGACGATCTGGGCGTGGATGTCGTCAGGAAGGCCGTCGGGGATGGGCCGGCCGCCGCTGAGGTCCCAGGCCCGGTCGCCGTTGAACAGGGTGAGCTTCAGGCCGGAGCCAATGTGGATGGCGTACAGCTCGTCGGCGTACTTGTGCCCAAGCTGGCCGGTAACCAGGGCTCCGACGTCGCAGCCGGCGGCGGCGTACCTGTCGTAGCCGAGGGTCTGAGTCATGAGGGTGTGCCAGAGGTCGGCGACCTTCCAGAAGTTCAGGTCCGGGTTGTTCGGCAGCGGTACGGAGAACCCGAAGCCGGGAAACGAGGGGATGATCACATCGAATGCTTCGGTGGGATCGCCGCCGTACGCGCCGGGGTCGGCCAGCGGATCGATGACCCTGGACCAGTGCCAGAACGTCCAGGGCCAGCCATGGGTGAGGATCAGGGGGGTCGGATCGGGGCCGACTCCGGCCTTGCGCATGAAGTGCACCGGCACGCCTTCGACCTCGACCTGGTAGTGCTCGTAGGCGTTGATGGCGGCTTCGGACTTGCGCCAGTCGTAGCCGGTGCGCCAGTAGTCGACAAGTTCTTGCAGGTAGGCGCGGTTCACGCCGTAATACCAGTCCTCGTTGCCCGCATCGAGCGGCCAGCGAGTCAACTCCAGGCKCCGCTGGAGGTCGGCGAGCACGTCGTCGGGCACRTGAATCGGCGTCGGCTTCAGTGGGAACGGCCGGGTCTCGACGGCGTGCGACGGCGTGGTTTCGTGGCTCATCGTCGTCTCCTTGTTGTCGTCTCGTCATCATCGTCTTCGCATCATCGTCTTCCTACCGCCGGTCGACGTAACCGGTGAGCCGGTCGACGTATCGGGTGAGTCCGGCTCGGCCGGAACGACATCGCCGCGTGGGGATCGGGCGGGCGTGACCCGGGTAGGAGATGGCTATGTGGACATGGCTACGAGGGATGGCGGCGCGCCGCCGGGCCCATTCCCGTTCCGGGTCCGGGTCCGTGGACAGTTCGGCCTGGAACCCGTCCGGCTGGTGGTGGTGTCTCGACCACGGACGCGCGGAGAACCCGCCGGATGCGCCCGGTCATCGGCGCCTGGGTCCCTACGGCAGTGCCTCGGACGCCGAGAACTGGCGGCAGGGGTTGGACAGGCGCAACGAGGAATGGGACGAAGCGGACCGCCGATGGGCCGGGGACCGCTGACGGTGGTGCTGCCGGCACGGTCCGGTGGTCCTGTCGCCGGACCCGTACGGCCGTGAAGAGCGGCCGCCTCTGCCCGCGCTACCGCACCTCCGAGGACATCATCTGATTGGCCTGCGCATAGGGTGTCGCCTCGGCGGCGCATGAGAACGTACCTTCTTCGTGGATCTCCCGGGCCGCGCGCAGCACGGCCGCGAGAGCGATACGCGGCAGGAGGGAGCCGAAACTGATGCGGCGGACACCGAGCAGGCCCAGTTCGGTCACCGACGGGAACGGGGGCGGGCCCACCAGGACGTTCACCGGGCCCTGGACCCGCTTACAGACCTCGCGGATGGAGTCCGGGCCCAGCAGGCCCGGGGCGTAAAGCACATCGGCGCCGGCCGCCGCGTACGCCTGAAGGCGACGTATCGTATCTTCGAGATCGGGGTGGCCGTAGAGAAAGTTTTCGGCGCGTGCCGTGATGACGAAGGGGAAGGGCAGGCTTCGCGCGGCGGCGACCGCGTGGCCGACTCGTGCGACGGCGTCATCCAAGGCCAGGATCGGCGCCTGCGGTATTCCGGTGGCGTCCTCGATGGACCCCCCGACGGCTCCAGCCTCGGCGGCCAGCAGAACGGTCTTCTCGACGTCCCTGGGTGTCTGCGCGAAGCAGCTCTCGAGGTCGGCGGAGACCGGTAGCGGGGTTGCGGCGGCGATCRCACGGACGTTGGCAAAAGTCAGCGTGCGGTCGATCAGGTTCGCGCCGTCGGCCACACCGTGGCTGAAGGCCAGCCCGGCACTTGTGGTTCCGATGGCGACAAAGCCGGCCTGCGTCAGCAGGCGCGCGGTTCCGGCGTCCCAGGCATTTGCCATGACAAACGGACTGGCCTGCTCGTGTAGCTCACGGAATATCACCGCTTTGCGATGTTGCGCGGTCGTGTTGTCGTCCATCACATCAACTTTCCTGGGGGCAGTTGGGGCACCGGCGTGGATAGATGAGTTCTACGCGCTGGTCGACGGCCGGTGATGCGTCGCGGGTAGCGTCATCTTCGCAGGTGTCGCCTGCGGGTTTCGGCGCAACGCCGACATCAACGCGCCGCCCAGAATATTGCCGCAGGACGTGCGGTGAACGCGCGGGGAGGCATGGCATCGGCTGTGCCGACGAACCGCGAACCTCACTACCACGCCCCCTTTGGTGGGTGCGTAGGAGTCGGGATGCCCACCTTTCAGAGCGGGGAGGACGTCAGTCGCCAGCCCGGGACGCCCGCGGTGAGGGACGGTGGTTCTATGACCGACGACGACGATGACTGGGCCCCGCCGCCCGTGCCCCACGGCGACGGAGACCCGATAGCAGCCGCGGGCGAGGCGCTCAACGAAGCGGAGACCGCCCTGCGGACCTACGCCTGGATACCGGACGCGGACGAGGTCGATGCTGCCGCCGCCATCCTCCACCAGCTGGATTCCGGGCAGCATCGACCTGACGCCCCGGCCCGGTACCTCGTCCACCGGGCGCTGGACGAGACGTACCCGCAGCTGATCGCCTGGCGGCCCCGACCGCTGTACCTGTATGCGGCGGTGAAAACCGTGCAGCTTCTCGCCGCGGCACCGCCCACCCAGGAGCGTGACGATGCCACCCTCGTCGCCTGGGACCGCCTGACCGTCCTGCTCCGCGTCGTGTCCGCCACCGCGGGTGGCAGTAGCTGACATCTGCCCGGATCCGACATCTGCCCGGACCTGACACCTGCGCGACACCTGCCCGACACCTGCCCGCGCCGTCCCACCCGCACCCGGTGGCCGGCGACTGATCCGGAGGTGGCAGCCGCGATCGCCGAAGAAATAAGCTACATCGGCCCCCACCGCGGCGAGTCCGGAGGAGATGGTCGCGTTGCGTTTGGAGAGGTTGGCCCCGAAGTTGGCTCCTAGGTTGGCCCCGTGGACGGCGAGCCGGGCCGTCCGGAACCGGTCGGCGACCGCGTGCCCGGGTTGTCCGGAGCGTCACCGAGCCCCGCGCGCGAGGAGACCCGATATGGCGATCATGCTGGTCGGTGGGGTGCCGCTGCCGACAGCCCCGGCCCGGCGAGGACCCCGGTGGAGCGGGCGTTCAGGGCATACCTTGATACCCAGATGAAACAGACGCGAAGCGGAGTATCGGTGACTGACTCGACCATCATCTATACACACACTGACGAGGCTCCGGCCCTGGCGACGTACTCGTTCCTGCCCGTGGTCCAGGCGTACGCCGCGACGGCCGGGGTTAGTGTCGACAGCCGCGACATCTCCCTGGCGGGGCGGATCATCGCCAGTTTCCCCGAGGATCTCGAGGAGGCCCAGCGCATCGAGGACGCGCTCGCCGAGCTCGGTGAGCTGGCCAGGACGCCCGAGGCGAACATCATCAAGCTGCCGAACATCTCGGCTTCGATTCCGCAGCTGAAGGCGGCGATCGTCGAGCTGCAGAAGCGGGGCTATGCGCTGCCGGACTACCCGGACGACCCGAAGACCGACGAGGAGCGGGAGATCCGCGCCCGTTATGACAAGGTGAAGGGCAGCGCCGTCAACCCGGTGCTGCGCGAGGGCAACTCCGACCGCCGCGCCCCGGCCTCGGTGAAGAACTACGCCCGGACCCACCCGCACCGGATGGGCGCGTGGACACCCGACTCGAAGACGAACGTCGCCACGATGGGCGCCGACGACTTCCGCTCCACCGAGAAGTCCACGATCATCGCCGCGGCCGGCACGCTGCGCATCGAGCTTGCGGGTGACGACGGCAGCACCACCGTCCTGCTCCCGTCCCTGCCGGTGCTGGCGGGCGAGGTAGTGGACGCGGCCGTCCTGCGGGTGGCCGCGCTGCGCGAGTTCCTCACCGCGCAGATCGCCCGGGCCAAGGCCGAGGGCGTGCTGTTTTCGGTGCACCTGAAGGCCACGATGATGAAGGTCTCCGACCCGATCATCTTCGGCCACGTGGTACGGGCCTTCTTCCCGAAGACGTTCGCCACCCACGGCGCGACGCTCGCCGCGGCCGGCCTGTCCCCGAACGACGGGCTCGGCGGTATCCTCAAGGGCCTGGAATCGCTGCCCGAGGGCGCGCAGATCAAGGCCTCCTTCGCCGCGGAGCTCGCCGAGGGCCCCGCCCTGGCAATGGTCGACTCCGACCGCGGCATCACCAACCTGCACGTGCCCAGCGACGTCATCGTCGACGCCTCCATGCCGGCCATGATCCGTACCTCCGGCCACATGTGGGGCCCGGACGGCCGGGAGGCGGACACCCTGGCGGTCCTGCCCGACTCGAGCTACGCCGGCATCTACCAGGTCGCCATCGACGACTGCCGGGCGCACGGCGCCTACGACCCCGCGACGATGGGCTCGGTGGCCAACGTCGGCCTGATGGCGCAGAAGGCCGAGGAGTACGGCAGCCACGACAAGACCTTCGAGATCCCCACCACGGGCACGGTGCGGATCGTCGACCAGGCCGGCACCGTGGTGCTGGAGCAGGCGGTCGCCGCCGGCGACATCTTTCGCGCCTGCCAGACCAAGGACGCGCCGATCCGGGACTGGGTGAAGCTCGCCGTCGCGCGCGCCCGCGCCACCGGTGACCCGGCGGTGTTCTGGCTCGACGAGAACCGCGCCCACGACGCGAGGCTGATCGAGAAGGTCCGGGCGTATCTGCCCGGGCACGACACCTCCGGGCTGCGGATCGAGATCAAGGCTCCGGTCGACGCGATCGCGTTCTCACTGGAGCGGATCCGCCGCGGCGAGAACACGATCTCAGTCACCGGCAACGTGCTGCGTGACTATCTGACCGACCTGTTCCCGATCCTGGAGCTCGGCACGAGTGCCAAGATGCTCTCGATCGTCCCACTCATGAACGGTGGCGGCCTGTTCGAGACCGGCGCCGGCGGCTCCGCGCCCAAGCACGTCCAGCAGCTGCTCAGGGAGAACTACCTGCGCTGGGACAGCCTGGGCGAGTTCCTGGCGCTCGCGGCCAGCTTCGAGCAGTTCGCGCGGACGACGGGCAACGCGCGTGCCCAGGTGCTCGCCGACACCCTCGACCGCGCGACCGCCACCTTCCTCAACGAGGACAAGTCGCCCAGCCGCCGGCTGGGTGGCCTCGACAACCGCGGCAGCCATTTCTACCTGGCGCTCTACTGGGCGCAGGAGCTGGCCGCGCAGATCGGCGACCCCCGTCTCGCGGAGGCGTTCGCCGGTCTCGCCAAGACGCTCGCCGACCAGGAGAAGGCGATCGTCGACGAACTGATCGCGGTCCAGGGCTCGCCTGCCGACATCGGGGGGTACTACCAGCCCGACCCCGTCAAGGCCGCGGCCGTCATGCGTCCGTCGAAGATCTTCAACGAGGCCATCGCCAGCCTCGGCTGACGAGACCCGAGCGAGGGTCCCACGCCAAGGAGGGGGATCCCACGCGATAACGCGATGAGAGGAGGGCCCCGGCCTCCGGGTCCGGACCCGGACCCGGGGCCCTCCCGTCGTYGGCAGCGGCCATGCCGTGACTCCGTGTAGCGCAATGGCCTCCATCTGCCGCGGCGGAACTTCGCTCCAACGATGAACCGGCATATGGATTGTTATTCCGTCATCAACATGTCTGTTGAGGTTCATGGGCGGCGCCTAGCGTCAGCCGGGTAGTTGAGCGATTTTCCGGGCCAGTCAGTGATATTGAGCAGGGTTTCGGGCTGGTCGGTGATGACGACGCGCTGGAGTTGATCAGGTCCCGGTTGCCGGGCCTGTCGCCGGCGGAGCGGCGGGTCGCCGATGCGGTCCTGCCGGCGCCGCTGAAGGTCCTGGACATCTCGTGACCCGGACCGGCCGGGCCCTGATCTGACGCGTCCCCGCCGCCGGGCGATGCGGGCGAACGCCGCGGCCCGGCCGCCACAGCCCGGCCGCCGCGGCGGCGAGCAGGCAGCAGGCACCGGCTCCCGCCAGGGCCATCCAGGGGACCCAGCCACCCGGAGGATTCCACTGCGACGAGCCCAGGAACCAGGCCGGTCCATAGCTGCCCACGGCGCTGCGCTGCCAGTCCGTCCACAGGCCGACGGCATGCACCGCGACCACCGCCATGACGGCGACGGCGGGCCCCGCCCGGCGCAGGGTCGCGGGGATACGCGCGGCCCGCCGGGTCAGGATCTCCCCGGCCGCCAGGGGTACCAGCACCGCGATCGGCAGCAGGTACCGCCCGTAAACCGGGAAGCGCGTCTGCCGCAGGACCAGCACGTCGAGCACCACCGCGACCGCCACCACGCCGATCAGCACCGCGCCGAGGCGGATCCGCTGCCGCCAGGTTCCCACGACGAACGCCGCACCGAGCAGGACCAGCAGGCACGCGCCCCACGTCCAGTAGGCGAACGAGGGCATCCGCAGGCTCGCCCAGCCGAACACCCCGACCCACTGCCGTGCCCAGGCGGGCGCGTCGGACGACAGCTGCCGCAGCCCCTGCTCCGCGAGCTCACGGCGTATCCCCGGGTGTGGCTGCACGCGCCTCTCCCAGACCGCGGTCGCGACGACCCCGGCCACGGCGAGGGCGATCCACGGAACCGAGAGCCACCCGACCAGCCGGTGCCGCCGGGGCCCCTCCGTTGGCTGGGTCCCTTCTGTTGACCGGGGCCGCTCGACCGGCCGGGGCTGCTCGACGGCGGGTACCGCATCGACGGCCCGCGCCCGCGCGCGGGGGGCCGCGAGACCGGCGGCGATCATCGGGGTGAGCAGCACCCACAGGGGACCGGACGGCCGGGACAACGCCACCAGCGCGGCGACGAGGCCGAGGGCGGGCCAGATCCACCTCGGCGGCGCGCCCGGTCGACCGAGTCGCAGCGCCAGGGTGAACAACGYGGTCGCGCCCGCGATCTCCATCCCGTTCGTGCCGAGGACGGAACCCAGGAACAACGCCATCGGCGAGACCGCCAGCAGCACGCCGCCGACCGAGAGCAGTCCGGCGCGGGAATCCCAGGAGGCGAAGATAATGATCGTCAACAGCGTCACCACGATGGCAGCCGAGGTCGCCCGCCCGGCGTAGAGCGCGCCGTCCGCCGTGTGCGTGTGGATCATCACGGCACCCTCGACCGCGTAGAGATAGGGCTCATAGGTGCCCACGTAACTGAGGGCCCGCGTCGCCGGCGGCCGGGGGCGCGGACGGTCGAGGCACGCGACGGACACCCAGTCGCGGAAGAGGTCGCAGGGCAACCCCGCCGCGCCAGGGTTGAGCCCGGCGGGCAGGGCGAAGACGCGGCTGTTGCGATTGATCCAGTCGATCCGTTCGGCGCGGCCCGGTCC
>NZ_MRUJ01000159.1:0-4671 GCF_002099325.1 Frankia sp. KB5
ACTGCATGATTGGCGGATTGGCGGGACCGGGCCGATCGTCCGCGGGTCGCCACCAGGGCCCGCCGGGCGGAACGGCGAGGCGGCGGGGCGGCGGGGCGGCGGGGCGGAGCGGAACTCAGCCGGCGCCGGGCACCGTGACGTTCTTCTCCGTGAAGCCGAAACCGGCCTGTCCGGCGGTCTGCTGGAAAGCGGTGAAGAGGTTCTCCTCGGAGTTGATGTCGGCATCCGTCGCGGTGCCGTTCTTCAACTTCCCGGTGAGGGTGTTGAACTTGTCGCTGATTGACTGCACCGCGTTGCACAGTGACGGGTTGGCCAGGGCGAACTTCTTGGCGACCTTGAGTTCGTGGACGGTGAACACGCCGGCGACCGCGGCCTTGGCGTAGGTACGTTTCCGTTTCGGGGCTCCGGATCGGAAGCCGCCGTTCTTCGCCGGCTTGTAGATGTACCGGTGGAAGGCCCCGAGCGCGAGGCCCGCGTGCACCGCGAACCGCGTCTTGGCGAAGGCCCTGCTGTTGCCGCCCGTCKGGCAGGCACCGCTGTACTCGGAGTCGTCGTCGGTGCCCGTCGAGCTGGATGCCGTGGCGCCCTGCACGGTCTTGGAGCCGCCGTTCGAGGAGTTGCACGCCCCGAGCAGCACGGCCGGGAGCAGCGCCACCAGCAGGACGATTCCCCATCGTGATGCGCGGCCCGCCGGTCTGGCGATCATCGAAGACATCCACTACCTACTTTCGACAGCGTTCGCCGGCATCGCGGATGTCCGGCGAACGATCTACGGCGTTACGCGTGCGATGGGTGACTCTAGACGAGTAGGCCCTGGATCGGAGCGGATGGGGCAAACGGGCAGGTGGGCAGGCAGGCAGACGGGCAGGCAGGCAGACGGGCAGGCAGGCAGACGGGCAGGTGGGCAGGCAGGCAGACGGCGGCACAACGGGGTTTCGGGTCAGCGTTCGCTGCCGGTGACCGGCGTGCTGCGGGCCTCGGCCGGGACGGACCGGGCCGCGGGGTGGACCCGCCCGGCCGGCCCCGCGGCGAAGGCCTGCAGCAGGGTGGTGGTGACCTGGGTGACGAACCGCTGCACCGGCTCCCCATGGGCGCCCGGCCCGCAGACATCGAGCAGGGCGCACACCCACGCGCTGGTGCCGGCGTCGAAGACACCGGCCCCGGACGGCGCCGTGTAGTAGCTGACGTCGGAGTAGTCGGCCTGACCGTGGCAGGCCACCGGCGAGTGGGCCAGCACTTCGATCATCTGTGGCGTCGGCCGGTTGGGATCGACGCGATCATATTCGGACCCGATCATGCCCGGGATCCGGCTGCCCGCCGCCAGCCCCGTGCCGGCCAGCAGCCAGTGACCGGGGTTGGTCACCACCAGATCGGCGTGCACCGGGTTGCACTGGTACATGCCGCCGGTGAGCGAGCTCTCCGGGTCGGCGTTCGGCGGCGACGGCCAGTTCGCGGTGATCTGGCTGTTGTCCCGCCCGTACAGGGGGTCCTCGTTGGCGACCTTGTAGCCCGTTTCCAGCCGGTCGGGCCCATGGGGCGTGGGCGCGAGCCGGATCCGGCGGTATACGGCGTTGGCGCCGAGGAAGGCGATGTTCGCCCCGGCGTCCCGGGCGGCGGTCAGCGTCGCCCGCATCCGCGGCGAGTAGTACTCGTCGTGCCCCAGCGAGATCACCGCGCGGGCACCGTCGAACAGCCGCGGCTCGGCATGCAGGTCGATGTCGGTGGCATAGGCGAGCGGCAGGCCGAGCCGCTCTGCCAGCGTCACCAGGGGCGCCTCGTTCCCGGTGAAGTCCGCGGCACCGTCGCCGTAGCCGTAGGGCCGGTCGAACGAGACGACGCGGGCGCGGTCGGCGAAACCCCGCAGCCCGTGGTAAAGGCTGTAGCCTCCCCAGGCGTTGTACGCCTGCCAGGTGGTGACCGAGTTGAGGATCACGATCCTGCCCTGCGCGGACGGGCTGCGCACCGTCAACGGCACGTACGACTGGAATCCGTTGCTGCTGTCGAGGCGGAACAGGTAGTCGCCCGGCGGCCACGTCGCCGTGTCGAAGGTCACGGTCGGGGCCCACGACGCGGCCGACACGGTGTTCGTCGTCGCGTTCATCGCCGCCGACGGCTGGACCCGGCCGGGCAGCTCCTCCCGCCGGGTGATGAGCCGGCAGGTGTGGCCGCCGTACCAGCCGATCCGGAACACCGAGACGGCGAGCCGGCTCGCCGTGGTGGAGGCGAACAACCGTACGGGCTGACCGGGGTCGACGCCGACCCGGTCCAGCCAGCCCTCGACCGCGTGGCCCTCGCCGAGCCGGGCCAGCCCGCAGTCGGCGCCGGGCCGGGCGTTTTCGGCCTTGACGTCGAACCCGGCGGGCGTGTCCGGCTCCGTGGGTCTCCCGGACCCGCCCGACGCGTCGGTACCGGCCGACGGCCGGTTACCCGCCGCGGGCGATGAGCCGTCACAACCGGTGCCGACCAGCCCGATCAGGCCGACCAGCGCGACGGCCGTCAACGCGACACGGGGTGACACGGGACGGGATCGCACGGCGCCCGACCGGACGATGCCGGAGGGGACGATGCGGCCGCCGGTCGGGCGCCTGTCCTGCCGCGACCACCACGTAACCCGCAGTCCCGACGCAATCTGCGATCGCAAGCCGCCCCCGTCCCTACCCGATCTTCACCTCGCTCCCGTGCCGGATCGCTATCCGATCGACCTGATGGCTCAGTGCGAGGATGTGGCGGGTCAACCGTAGCCGCAGGCCCGGGGGACCCGCCCAGCGCGCTGTGACCCTGTCCTGCGTCGTGACCCTGTCCTGCGTCGTGACCTGCGCTGCGTCGTGACCTGCGCTGCGCCGAGGCACCCGTGATGCGTCGGGCACCTACTATGACCGGATGGTTGCGAGGCCGGAGGACGGCGTGAGCTGTCAGGCGCTGACTCCGGTCTTCGCGCTGCTGGGGAAGCGGTGGAGCGGTCTGATCATCAGTACGCTGATGGCTGGCCCGGCGAGGTTCTCCGAGATAGCGAAGCTGGTGCCGGGGGTGAGCGAGCGGATGCTGTCGGGCCGCCTCACCGAACTCGTCCAGGCCGGCCTCGTGGAGCGTGAGGTTCTCGAGGGGCCGCCGGTGGCGACGCGTTATCGGCTCACCCGGCGGGGCGAGGGGCTGCGCACGGCGCTGCACGAGCTGGAGGTGTGGGCGCAGGAGCATCTCGTCGCGCGCGGGGAGCCGCCGTGTCCCAGGACCCCCTGACCGGGGCTTGCTGACCGGGGCTTGCCGGGCCGGTGGAGGTGCCCGCGGCCTCCGTCGCGAGCCCGGATGATCTCGGGGCGCGGGCTCGCGACGGCGCGGGACCGGTTGGGGAGCCGGGTTGATCAGGGGGCGATGAACTGCAGGTCGAGCTCGATCTTGACCTTGTCGGAGAGGGCGAGCCTGCCGGCACCGAGCGGCAGGTTGAAGGTGATGCCATAGTCGCCGCGGCGGATCTCGGTCGTCGCGGCGAAGCCGGACCGGACGCGGCCATCTACGGGGTGAGTGTCGACCCCGTAGAACTCGACCGCCAGGGTGACGGGTCTGGTCACGCCGTTGATCGAGAGATCGCCGGCGAGTTCGTACTCCTCGTCGCTGCCCGTGACGGACGTCGAGGTGAACGTGATGGACGGATGGGACGCGAGGTCGAAGAAGTCGGCGGAACGCAGGTGCGCGTCCCGGTCGGGCTGGTTGGTGTTGATCGAGGCCAGGTCGATCTCGGCGCCGACGGACACCGACTCCAGGGTGTCGCCGACCGACAGCGTCGCGGAGAACGTGTCGAAGCGCCCGCGGACGTTGGTGACGCCGAGATGGCGAATCTGGAAGTTCACGCCCGAGTGCGCGGGGTCGAGCGTCCAGGTGCCGGCGGCCAGAGGCAGCGGAGCGACGTCGGACGGGGATGGCGCGGTCACGGGACCTCCAGGTCGATGATCGACTAATGGGGCGGTGGCCGTTGCGGCTGCAACGGTACCCCTACAAAACATTAGCGGCTAACGAAAGACAAGGGGTAGCGGGGCCCTGGCCCGCTGTCGGTTCAATGTTGGTACCGGTTCAATGCCGGTGCCGGTGCCTGTCCTCATGGGGGTGTCAGTCATGTCGCGTAGGCGGAGTGAGGCTTTCGAAGCGGCGGCCGGGGTGCGTGCCGGGGCCGGGGTGCGTGCCGGGGCCGGCGGTGACGAGGACGCCGACCTGCGGGTGGAGGAGCCGGCGTCGGCGGCGGCGGGGCTGGCGGGGATGGGGCATGCGGTGGCGCGGTCGTGGGAGCGGACGGTCTGCAACAGCAGGTGTCCCGGCGGGACCCGCAGCACCTCACAGGTGTTGACCGTCAGCGCGGCCCGCCCGCTCGGCGTCGGGAACGTCCGGCTGTCCCGCGGCGGGTGCGGGAGCGGGAATCCCCCCAGCTCGGCCAGGCCCGCCTCGTAAATCGGTGAACCCGGGGACGACCCGGGCGATGTGGGCGCGGATCCGCCGGTGGGGGAGCGGTCGGTGGCCGAGTTCGCCTTCACCCCGCCGCGCCGCCACGGGTTCGATGCGGTGGGGACGATCCGGGCGATGCGCGACGGCCGGGTGAGGGTGTTCCTCGGCATGGGCGGGAACTTCGTGGCCGCGAGCCCGGACACCGCGGTGACGGAGGCGGCGATGCGGTCGTGCCGGCTG
>NZ_MRUJ01000017.1:0-17186 GCF_002099325.1 Frankia sp. KB5
ATTCCCATTAGTAGGAGCAAACGCAGATTTTCTTCTACCGTTCGCGAGTCGAGGGCTTTCGTGTGTCTACGACAATGGAATGCGATATTTTCTCGATTTCGGCACTTCACGTGATCTGTTCAGGATTKACGCCAATCAATCTCTTCCTGGATTGGATCTTGAATGGGAAGCTACTGCGGGGGTCGGGGTAGCGAGACGAGATAAGCGCCGATCCCGTGCGCAGGCCCCGTACGGGACGTGTGACTCAGGGGCGCTTGGGCGCCAAGCGACCGTGTACACAACCCGACTTGYAACGGCCAAATTTGTAGAGCCTTCACTCATGACCTAGGTACTCCAGCCCGCCGTATCGCAGTCAGTGAMGGATGGGGTGGTTTTGGCGACGGCCTGTGCTCGGACCGAGGCGAGTCAAGGGCATGTCGTGCGATGGGTCGGCGGGGTGGCGCTGGGACGGGCTCTGCAAGCGGACTTGGAGCCGCGTGGGAAGATTTCAAGTTCTTGCCCGTAGACTTGGATTGTGGATCGGGATCGGTTCGAGCGCAGCCCTACTGGACATCTCGTCAAGATCACTGGAACTGACGGGCGGTCGGGCGTCGCGTACGAACATGTGGCCTTCCAGCCGGACCCGCTGGCGGGCRCCGAGCCGGCGCTGGCGGGAGGGACGTGGCGGAACGTGGCCCGCGCGGGGCGCGCTCTCGGTCGTCTCGATCAGGCTGGTCGACAGATTCCTGAGCCCGCCTTGCTACTGCAACCCACGCTTCGGACGGAGGCGCAGAGCACGTCCGCGTTGGAGGGGACCTTCGCTCCCCTGGAGGACGTGCTTGCGGCTGAGGTCACAGAGCCGACCTCGCAGAGCGAGGAGGTTCGGGAGGTCCTCAACTATGTCCGGGCGGCGGAGGCGGCCTTCGCGTGGATAGGCGATGGTCGCCCACTCACCGTAGCCGCGCTTTGTCWGGTGCATCGAGATCTCGTGCGTGGAACTCCTGCGGACACCCGTGATGCGGGGAGGATCCGCTCGATTCAGGTTGCGATCGGAAGCCGCGGTGGTGYGATCGACACCGCTCGCTTCGTCCCGTCGCCGCCCGGACTGGAACTGGACGCGGCTGTACGTGATCTGCTGGACTGGATCACCGTGGATTCGAAGTCCAYTGACCCGGTCGTGGCTGCGGCGATGGCGCACTATCAGTTCGAGACTCTTCATCCATTCAACGATGGAAACGGCAGAATCGGGCGGCTTCTCGTGGTCCTCGATCTTTGTTGGAAGGGGATACTCTCGGAGCCGTTGCTGGCTGTGTCGCCCTGGTTCGAGGTGCGTCGGGAAGAGTACCAGGACCATTTGAGGGAAGTTAGCGCAACGGGAGACTGGGACGGCTGGATCTCGTTCTTCTCCGAAGGTCTGGTCGAGTCCTGTGAGCGGACTATTCGGACAGTCGACGACCTCCTCGGTCTCCAGGCCGAATACGTGCGACGACTCAAGGTGGCGGGTCTGACCGGTGGGTTGGTCCGCGATATCATCGACGGGCTGATCGGGAGTCCGTTTGTCACGGTGCGTTCGGTCAGTGAAGATACCGGGAGGACTTTGCAGGCGGCGAGCAACGCCGTCGCCAGGCTTGTGGAGCTGGAAATTCTGCGGGAACGTACCGGGCGAAGCTATGGTCGTGTCTTTGAGGCGGTGGAGGTCACCTCAGTGCTACGGGCCCAATCGGGCCGCTGAGGGTTCGCCGGTACCGGCGTCGACTACGAGGGCTATGACGCCACCTCGTTGGAGAGGATCTCCTCCATGCGTTCGGAGATGTCCTGCCGGCCGCTGTGGCCTGCGCCCCGGGCGCCGAGCACGCGCCGTCCGTTGGTCGTCTCGCCCCGTTCGAGGAGTTCGGCGAGACCGGCCGGCACGATGGCGGCCAGCCGCTGGCCCTTGTCCGTCAGGTAGACGACCTGACCAGATGCGGCAGCCTCTCGGACGACCTCGGCAAGTTGGTCATCGGGTGGGAGCGGCATCTCCGTCATGGCGACATCGTAACTTCGGTTCACCCGCCCTACCCTCCGTCGATCATCTTGCCCCGGGGTGGGCCCATGTGGTCCCCTCGCCCAAGAACGGTTCGGCAGCTGGTCGTCGAAAATCTGGCTGCCATCTCACCCTATGGTCGATCAACGTGGCTGAAATCGCGCGCCCACGGAGAGGCCACGGCGCCTGTGAGTGCGAGGCTGGTGAGGTGACTCTGTCGAAGCGTGCGTCCTGGTTCTTGATCGCGGTCGGCGTCTGGACGTGGGCCATCTGGCCAAATTTCCTGCGGAACGTGTGGAAGGATGATCGTTCCTGGGACGACGGCCCGACTGGCTTCTTCACGGTCCACCTGGTCCTGACTGTCGCTTCCCTCGCCATCGGCTCCGTCGTTGGCTGGCTCGGCATCCGCGGCGCACGGGCCGTYCGCCATGGCGATACCGGTGATGATGCCTCATCCAGGYGGCTGATCAATTCGGGTCGTTGACATGCCGAAAGCGGCGGTAGTCTTCGAAACCGCTCCGTTTCATGATCGGCTCTACGTCGTGTGATTCTCCTGGCGTTGGGAAACAGGGGCTGACCTGCGCGGCTGCTTCGCGTTGATCGTCGTGTGTGGTCGCACCGAGTCCCAATTGAGTGATTGAGCGCGTGGGCCCACTCCGGGGGCGCGGAGCGGCGTGTCCCGGAAAATCCGGGACACGCCCGACCAGTCCGGCGCCAGGGGTTCCCGCGCGACGCGGTGTCAGCCGACCTGCTCGGTGGGCCGCATGAGCAGTTCGTTGATCGCGACCCGCCGCGGCCGGGTGACGATGTAGGCAACGGCGTCCGCGATGTCCTCGGACTGCATCGGCTCGATGTCGGCGATGCGGCGCATGACGATATTCCGGATCTCCTCGCGGATATGGGACCTCAGCTCGGTCTCGACGGAGCCCGGTTCGACCACCGAGACGCGCACGTGCCGGGCGGTGACCTCTTGGCGCAGCGACTCGGTGAACGCGTTCACCCCGAACTTGGTGAGGTTGTAGATGCCGGCGCCCATGGTGGCGTGCCGTCCCGCCACCGAGCTGATGTTCACCAGGTCCGCGACCTGGCGGGGGCCGCCGTCCGCGGCAGTGAGCAGATGCGGCAGCGCCGCATGGGTGACGTACAGCAGGCCCTGCAGGTTCAGGGCCACCATCCGGTCCCACTCCTCGGTCGGCGCGTCGAGGATCGGCCCGGGCAGCATGATACCGGCGTTGTTGACGACGGTATCGAGCCGGCCGAGCTCCGCCACGGTGCGCTTCACCGCGTCGGCGGCCTGGGCCTGGTCGGTGATGTCCAGCGGGAGGGGGAGGGCGGTGCCGCCGGCGCCGGTGATGTCGGCGGCGAGGCGCTCGAGCCGGTCGCCGCGCCGCGCGACCAGCGCCATCGCGGCGCCGTGCCGGGCCAGCTCGCGGGCGGTCGCCTCACCGATGCCGCTGCTCGCACCGGTCACCAGGGCAACGGTGCCGTCCAGCCGTTCGCTCATGTGTACGCGCTCCTGAGTCGTGGGCGAGTCGCCGGGTCAGTCAGCGTGGTCAGGCGCCCTACCTGGAGCGGCTGGAAGAGGGTGCCGCGGCCGGCCGCACGAACCGGTGGAACCCGGCGACAGGCACTGTCCGGTCATGCCGGGCGAAGCCTACCGTGATCGGGTATCTGCCGAGCCGTCACGGTGACTCCGTCCCGCTGTGACCTGGGACGATCCGATCTTGTCGGTGGCATCGGGTAGACACCTCTCATGGCAGCAGACGAGACGACCTCCGCGCTTCCGGGGGCTTCCGGCCCGGCGTCGCCGGTCGCGCATGCCCCGGATCGGGCGGAGGCCTGGCCGGGCCCGATGTTCCCGGCGGGCCTGGCGGACCCGGCGGAACCGGGGCCCGGTGGGCTGCGGGAGCGCGCGGAGGAGCTGCTGCGGGCGCTTGCCGGGCCGGCCGCGGCGCTGCGCGAGGACCAGTGGCAGGCCATCGACGCGCTCGTGACCCACCGGCGCCGGGTGCTGCTCGTCCAGCGCACCGGTTGGGGCAAGTCGGCGGTGTACTTCCTCGCCACGGCACTGCTCCGCGGCGCAGCGGGACGCGCTGCTCCGACGGTGATCGTCTCCCCGTTGCTCGCGCTCATCCGCAACCAGGCGGCGGCCGCGGCGAGGCTGGGCATCCGCGCCGGCGAGATTCACTCCGGCAACGTGACCGAGTGGGACGAGGTCTACGCGGCGTTGCGGTCGGGCGAGCTCGACGTGCTGCTCGTCGGGCCGGAGCGGCTGAACAATCCGACCTTCCGGGACGACTACCTGCCCGAGCTCGCCGCCACCACCGGGTTGCTCGTCATCGACGAGGCGCACTGCATCTCCGACTGGGGGCACGACTTCCGGCCCGACTACCGGCGGCTGCGCACTCTCGTCGCCGGGCTGCGTCCGYGGGTCCCGGTGCTGGCCACGACGGCCACCGCCAACACCCGCGTGGTCGAGGACGTCAGTGAGCAGCTCGGAACCTCCGCTCCCGCCGGCCCGGCGTCCGCCGGGACGTTGGTGCTACGCGGGAGTCTCGATCGGGAGAGCCTGCGGCTCGCGGTCGTGTCGCTGCCGCAGGCCGAGCACCGGTTCGGCTGGCTCGCCGACCATCTCGGCGAGCTGCCCGGATCGGGGATCGTCTACACGCTGACGAAGGCGGCGGCGGAGGAGCTGACCATCTTTCTGCGCGGTCAGGGTCATGCCGTCGCCACCTATCACGGTGGCATCGAGGCGGCCGAGCGCATCGTCGCCGAGGAGGATCTGCTCGCGAACCGGGTCAAGGCGCTGATCGCCACCAGCGCGCTCGGAATGGGCTTCGACAAGCCGGACCTCGGCTTCGTCGTCCACATCGGAGCTCCGTCGTCGCCGATCTCCTACTACCAGCAGATCGGCCGGGCCGGCCGGGCGCTCGACACGGCCGAGGTCGTGCTCCTCCCGGCGGCTGAGGACCGGGACATCTGGCGCTACTTCGCGGACACCTCTTTTCCGCCGGAGCACGTCGTCCGCCGGGTGCTCGGAGTGCTCGCGGGCGCCGACCGGCCGCTGTCGACCCAGGCGTTGCTCGCGTCCGTCGACCTCGGCCCCAGCCGACTCGACCAGATGCTGAAGGTTCTCGACACCGACGGGACGGTCCGGCGAGTCAGGGGCGGCTGGGTGAGTACCGGTGAGCCCTGGTTGTACGACGAGGAGCGTTACCGGCGTGTCGCCGCGGCGCGCTCTCGGGAGCAGCAGGCGATGCTCGACTACATCGTGACGACCGGCTGCCGGATGGAGTTCCTGCGCCGGCAGCTCGACGATCCCCACGCGGCGGCCTGCGGGCGGTGTGACCGGTGCACCGGTCGGTCGTGGTCGTCCGCGGTCTCGGAGTCCTCGCGGACGCGGGCCCGGGATGAGCTGCGCCGGGCGGGCGTCCCGGTCGAACCGCGGCGGATGTGGCCGACTGGGATGGGCCGGCTCGGGGTCGACCTGGCCGGGCGTATCCCGGCGTCGGCCGCTGCCGAGCCCGGGCGGGCGCTCGCCCGACTCAGCGATGTGGGCTGGGGCAACCGRCTGCGCCCGATGTTCACGTCTGCCACCCTCGCTGTGCCCGGCGCCGCTGTGCCCGGCGCCGCTGTGCCCGGCGCCGCTGTGCCCGGCGCCCTCGACGGCCCGCTTCCCGGCGATCTCGTCGAGGCGGTGGTCGCAACGCTCGCCGGTTGGGGATGGCAGCGGCGGCCGGTGGCCGTCGTGTCGATCGCGTCCCGCAGCCGGCCCCGGCTCATCGCGAGCCTCGCCGAGCGCATTTCCACCATCGGACGCCTGCCGCTGCTGGGGCAGCTCGACCGGGTCGCCGGCGGGCCGCACACCGGGCAGGTGCACAACAGCGCGCACCGGCTCGCCGGCCTGTGGGATGCGTTCACGGTCTCCCCGGCCCTTGCYGCCGCCCTGGGCGAGCTCGGCGGCCCGGTGCTGCTCGTCGATGATCGGATCGTCACCGGCTGGACGATGACGGTCGCCGCTCGCCTGCTCCGGCAGGCCGGAGCGCCGTCGGTGCTGCCGTTCGCGCTCGCGGTGGACACCGCATGACCGGCCGGGAGGAAGGCTCAGACGCGGCGGAACAACAGCGCCCGCTTGACTTCCTGGATGGCCTTGGTCACCTGGATGCCGCGTGGACAGGCGTCGGTGCAGTTGAAGGTGGTCCGGCAACGCCAGACCCCCTCGCGTTCGTTGAGGATCTCCAGGCGCTCGTCGGTACCGGAGTCACGGCTGTCGAAGATGAACCGGTGGGCCGCGACGATCGCCTGCGGGCCGAAGTAGTCGCCGTCGGTCCAGAACACCGGGCACGCGGTGGTGCACGCCGCGCACATGATGCACTTGGTCGTGTCGTCGAAGCGGGCCCGGTCCTCGGTGGACTGCAGCCGCTCGCGGGTCGGCTCGTGGTCGTCCGTGATCAGGTAGGGCTTCACTGCCCGGAACGCGTCGAAGAACGGTTCCATGTCGACGATGAGGTCCTTCTCTACCGRCAGACCTTTGATCGGTTCGATGGTGATCTCCGAGCCGAGGTCCTTCACCAGCACCTTGCAGGCGAGGCGGTTGGCGCCGTTGACCCGCATCGCATCCGAGCCGCACACCCCGTGCGCGCAGGACCGGCGGAAGGCGAGCGTCCCGTCGAGGTTCCACTTGACCCACATGATTGCGTCGAGCAGCCGGTCGCTCGGATCGAACGGCACCTGGTAGCTCTCCCAGTGCGCCTCGTCGACCGTCTCCGGGTCGTAGCGACGGATCTTGAGGGTGACTGTCATCAGTACTTGCGCTCCATCGGCTGGTAGCGGGTCATGACAACCGGCTTGTAGTCCAGGCGGATCTCCGCCTCCGGCGAGGCGGCCACCAGCGGCCCCGACCGGTAGGCCATCGTGTGGCGCATGAAGTTGACGTCGTCCCGGTTCGGGTAGTCCTCACGGGAGTGGCCGCCGCGGGACTCGTTGCGGGCCATCGCCCCGATGACCAGGACCTCGGCGAGGTCCAGCAGGAAGCCGAGCTCCACCGCTTCGAGCAGTTCGGTGTTGTAGCGACGCCCCCGGTCGGACACGCCCACCCGCTGGTAACGCGTCTTGAGGCCGGAGATGTCGCTCAGCGCCTGCTTGAGCGTCGCCTCCGTCCGGTACACCGAGGCGTTGACGTCCATCGACTCCTGCAGTTCGCGCCGGATCGCGGCCGCGTTCTCGGTTCCGGCGCCCGCGCGCAGGCGCCCGAGCAGGTCCTCGACGAACGACGCCGGGTTCTCCGGGAGGTCGACGTGCTGTGCGTTCGCGTTCGCATACTCGGCGGCGGCGATGCCAGCCCGCCGGCCGAATACGTTGATGTCGAGCAGCGAGTTGGTGCCCAGCCGGTTCGCGCCATGCACGGACACGCACGCCACCTCGCCGGCCGCGTACAGACCGGGCACGACCGTGTCGTTGTCCGCGAGCACCTGCGCGTCCACGTTGGTCGGGATGCCGCCCATCGCGTAGTGCGCCGTCGGCTGGATCGGGATCGGGTCGTTGTACGGTTCGATGCCGAGATAGGTCCGAGCGAACTCGGTGATGTCGGGCAGCTTTGCGTCGAGGTGCTCCGGCGGCAGGTGGGTGAGGTCAAGGTAGACGTGGTCGGCGTCCGGGCCGCAGCCGCGGCCGGCACGGATCTCGGTGTAGATGGCGCGAGCCACCATGTCGCGTGGCGCAAGGTCCTTGATGGTTGGGGCGTAGCGCTCCATGAAGCGTTCGCCGTCCTTGTTGCGTAGGATTCCGCCCTCGCCGCGGGCACCCTCGGTGAGGAGAATCCCCATCTTCCAGATGCCGGTCGGATGAAACTGGAAGAACTCCATGTCCTCCAGCGGGATGCCCCGCCGGAACGCCAGACCCATTCCGTCACCGGTCAGTGTGTGCGCGTTGGAGGTGACCTTGAAGACCTTGCCGAAACCGCCGGTGGCGAACACCACCGACTTGGCCTGGAAGATGTGGATCTCTCCGGTCTTCAGCTCGTAGGCGACCACCCCGGCCGCCGCGCCCTTCTGTAGTAGCAGGTCGAGGACGTAGAACTCGTTGAAGAACTCGATGTCGTGCTTGACGCACTGCTGGTACAGCGTCTGCAGGATCATGTGCCCGGTGCGGTCCGCCGCGTAGCAGGAGCGGCGCACCGGGGCCTTGCCGTGGTCGCGGGTATGGCCGCCGAACCGGCGCTGGTCGATGCGACCCTCGGGCGTCCGGTTGAACGGCARCCCCATCTTCTCCAGGTCGAGGACAGCGTCGATGGCCTCCTTCGCCATGATTTCCGCGGCGTCCTGGTCGACCAGGTAGTCACCGCCCTTGATCGTGTCGAAGGTGTRCCACTCCCAGTTGTCCTCCTCGACGTTGGCCAGGGCGGCACACATGCCGCCCTGCGCCGCGCCGGTGTGCGAGCGGGTGGGATAGAGCTTGGTGARCACGGCGGTCCGGCAGCGGGTGCCCGCCTCGATGGCGGCACGCATGCCGGCTCCACCCGCACCGACGATGACTGCGTCGTACCTGTGGACCTGCACGCCTACCTCCATCCGTCCGATGCTGGGGTCACGGGATCACCGGCGCGTTCAGATGTCGGGATCGAAGGTGAAGATGAYGAGGGTGCCGAGGGCGACGACCAGGAACGCCGAGGTATAGAGTAGCGTCTTCAGCCAGAACCGGGTCTGGGGCCGCCCGGCGTAGTCGTTGATGATCGTGCGCAGGCCGTTGGTGCCGTGCAGCTCCGCCAGGAGCAGCATCACCAGGTCCCAGGTGCGCCAGAACGGTGACGCCCAGCGGCCGGCGACGAATCCGAAGTTCACCCGCTGCACCCCGCCGTCGAGGATGTTCATGATGAACAGGTGGCCGAGCACCAGAAAGAACAACAGCAGGCCGCTGACCCGCATGAATACCCAGGCGTAGAGCTCGAAGTTGGTGCGCGCCTTGGCGCTGCCCGGCTTCCCCCGCCGGCGGGAGAGCCCGGGGGTGCGGGGCGCGACGAGTTCCGGCGCGCGCGGGCCCGCCGGGCCACCGGGGGGAGCGGTCGTCATCAGGTCGTGCTCCCGAACAGCGTCTCGAAGGTGTGCAGCAGCATGCGGGAGGCGGCCGCAACCAGCAGCACGACGAAGATGACGAGCTCGACGTACAGCATCTGCTTCTGGTATCTCGGGCCGGACTCCCAGAAGTCGATCAACATGATCCGGATGCCGTTGAGGGCGTGGTACAGCACCGCCGCGACCAGGCCGACCTCGAGCAGGTTGACGATCGGGCTCTTGTAGACCTCGATCACCTCGTTGTACGACGTGGGGGAGACCCGGACGAGAGCGGTGTCGAGCACGTGGGCGAAGAGGAAGAAGAAGACCAGGACACCGGTGATCCGGTGGGCCACCCAGGACCACATACCCTCTCGACCGCGGTACAGCGTGCCCGCTGGTGCCTTCGGCAATGAAAGCTCCTCCGGATCGGCCCAGCCGATGGGCCGGAAAGGTCATGTCTGGGGGCGCTCTGGCGACCCGACACATCGTCGAGACGATGGTGCATCTCACCCAGATGCTAGTGCCGGGCCTGGTGGAGGGCATGTTCGGGCCGGGCGCGTCCGGGTGAACTCGGCCACAGGCGGCACTGGGACGCCCCACCCCCGGTTCCGGCGCCGTCCGGTGCCGGCCCGCTCCCCGAGCCGTCCCTCGACCGGGTCGTCAGGGCACGAAGGTGGTGGTTCCGGTCGGCGCCGGTGCCGTCGTCGAAACGACGGGCGGCGTTGTGCCCCCTGGAGAGGCCGGCGCCGTCCGGCTCGGCGAGGGGGTGACCCTGGGGGGTGGTGTCTGGGTCGGCGGCGGGGAGGTCTGAACCTGGGTGCTCGGCTGGGGAGTCGGGGTGGGTGTCTCCGTCGTCGGCGTCGTCGTTGGGGTCGCGGACGACGACGGCCGGGGGCGGGGGGTATAGCGCGGGGAGTCCGGGGCGACTACCTCAGACGCGGCGGACCGTGAAGTCACGGCCGGGGGGGATGAAGCGATGGTCGCGATGGGCGGTGGCGTGGTCTGCTGCGCGGTGACATCGTTCGGCCCGGGGGTCGAGCCGCCGGAGGTCAGACCGACGGTCAGGGCGATGGCCGCGCCCATCACGAGCATGGCCGCTCCGGCCACGACCGCGATCGTCCGCTGCCGACGCCGCTGGGGGTCGCCCGGTCCGCGACCGTGTCCGTCGTGGCGGGCAGGCTCGGCGCGGCGCCGGGCCTCGCCGAGGGGCAACAGTCCGGCGGCGTGATTGTCGTCGTCGAACAGATCCAGGTCGGAGGTCGCCGACACGGGGGTGACCGCGCCGATGCGGGTCACGTCGTCGTCCACCGAAGGCCCCGCCACGCTGTTGAGCCCGATGCTGGTCGGCGCGTCGTGGTCGGGGTCGGGCCGCGTCCGGCCGGGCGGTGCTGCGCGGTTCTGCGGCGTGGTCCGATCCGGCGGGATCACGCGGTTCGATGGGCCGGCGCGGTCGGGTTCCCTACGACCGGTGCGCGACCCGGCAGCGCCCGCGGCCGCCACGGCGGCCCCGCCAAGGGGGTTGAGCAGGGGATCCACGGTGACGTCGCGGTCAGCGGGGACGGGCGGCGCGGCGGCGGACGCCGGGCGGTTCGCCGGGCCCGGGACAGCCCCCTGGTCTCCCACGGCCGCCGAAGCTGCCTCGCCCGCCTGGACTCCCGCGGTCCCGGCGACACCGCCGCTCGACCCCGACCGGGAATCCGCGGCCGGTCCGGCGCCTGCTGCCGGCTCGGCCGGGTCGTCGAGGTTCTCCAGGCCGACGTCGACGGAACTCGCGTCCGTCTCCTCGTCAGTCCGAGGACGGGCGTGCATGACCGAAGCCGGTACCGGATTCGCATTGCGCGCGATCGGGATCAGCCGCCGGCGGATCTCCGTCACGTCGGGCCGCTCCTCGGCCGRCCGGTCCATCAGGTCACTGAGCAGGTTGCGCAACGGACCGGCTAGCCGGAAGGCCCGCCGGCGGCCCTCCACCACGGCGGTCAGTACGGCGTAGGTCTCCGGGCCCTCGAACGGAGGCTGACCCTCGACGGCCGAGTACAGCGTCGCGCCGAGCCCCCACAGGTCGCTCGCGGGAGTACCGGAGGAGCCCCGGACCCGCTCGGGAGCGATGTAGGCCGGGGAACCGACCAGGGCCCCAGTGCCGGTCAGGGTCACGTCGCCCTCGGTCGCGGCGATGCCGAAGTCGGTGAGCCGCACCCGGCCGTCCCGCCCGAGCAGGACGTTCCCGGGCTTGACGTCGCGGTGGAGCACGCCCGCCGAATGAGCCGCGGCGAGCGCGTCGGTCAGCGCCAGCCCGATCGCGGCGACCTGGTCGAAAGGCAGCGGGCCCTGGTTGCGGATCACATCGCCGAGGCTGTCCGCGTCGACGAGTTCCATGATGATCCAGTGCCGCTGATGTTCCTCGACCACGTCGTACACCGAGACGATGGCGGGACTGTGCAGCCTGGCCAGGGCGCGGGCCTCGCGAAGAACCCGGGCCCGAATCGCGTCGCGCTCGTTCTGCGCGCCGGCCATCGGCACGAGGATCTCTTTGATGGCGACCGGACGCTGGAGTAGTTCGTCCTCACCGCGCCAGACGACACCGGCTCCACCACGCCCGATGGGCGTGTCGAGCCGGTAGCGTTGCGCTACGTAGCGAGGTGTGCCGTGCCGGGAGGTGTCCGGGGGCACGCTTGCCGATTTAGCCATCGTGTCAAGTCTGACAGATGGACTGATGCGCGCGCCGGACGGCCCRCATCTTTCCGAACACTACGGGCACCGCAAATCCATCGATGACCGACATCACGGACCGGGYCGGAAGGTGGCGAACAACTGGCGCATCAACGGTTGATCCTGCAGCCACAGATCCTCCCTGGTATGCCAGTACAGGGCATATCCGTGGCCGTTGCGAATCGCACCCCGGTTGAGCACATGCACCATGACCCCGTCCGACCCGCGGTACCCGAACTCCCAGTCGGCCTGGTTGGTGYCATCCCCACCATCGCTGGGAGCCAGCCGTATCTGCCGATAATCCCGCACGCTCTGCCGGAAGCCGGCCTCGTTGCGTTGCCAGTCGCCGATGGCAGAGGTGTTTGCCTGCCTGACGCTACCGACACGTAGGAAGGACCGGGTAGCCGGGTCCACGAAGTCGACGTTTCCGGGTCCGCCGGGCCCCTCGCGGCGCTGCCAGTCCRAGGGGTACGCCACGGACCAGCCGGCGGTGGGATCGACGTAGGACACCCAGCCAGGCGGGCCCGTAACCGGGGTGGTTTCCCGGGCGACGGGGTCCCTGGCCGCCGCCGGATCCGCCAGGGCCGACCCGCCGGCTCCGGTCGGCGACGAGATGCCGCCGGTCTGGTTGGCCGAGGTGTCGCGGCTCCTGTCGTCCGGGCCCCCTGTCACCACGATCACGATGCCAATGATCGCGGCGGCGACCAGCGCCACGAGCGTCGCCACGGCGATGGTCACGCGACGTCGATCCCCGGCGCCGGGGTCGCGTGGCGGATCTTCCGCCGGCCCGATTCCTGCCGGCTCGATTCCCGCCGGCCCGTCGGGCGCCGGCCGCAGCCGGGCGGTCGACGGCGGGGAGGCCGGTGCGGCAGTGGCGAAGAGATTAGCCAGTTCGACGTCGCCGCCGGTGAGACCGTTGCCGTGCCCTCGGCCGATGAGCCGGGCCCGGGCCGGGATTCCGCCCAGGGCACGCATCCGGTCGATCGAGTGCATGCGCTCCAACGGCCCGGTGGGACGGGACCGAGGTGTCCGCGACGGCGTGGCCTCCTGACGCGTCTCGGTGTCCTGACGCGTCTCGGTGTCCTGACGCGTCTCGGTGTCCTGACGCGTCTCGGTGTCCTGACGCGTCTCGGTGTCCTGACGCGTCTCGGTGTCCGGCGTGGTCAGGGCGGCCACCGGTGCCGGGACGGCACTGATCCCGGAGACGGCACTGGTCTCCGACCGGACCTCGGTCTCCGGGAACCCGGTGACGTCGCCGGAGGGGACGGCTTCGGTGGCGGACTCGGCCGGTGTGGTCGGTATGGCCCGTGCGGCCGGGGAGGTGGTACGTGTCGATGAGCGGGGGCGAGTGGGCCGAGAAGGACGCGAGGGCCGGCGGACCGCATCTCGTTCGACTATCTCGCGCAGTCGCCTGCGTACGACGGTGAGCGGTGGTCGGCTCGCCTCGTGCGGGGCCATCAGGTCGTCGATCACCGGTATAAGCGGTCCGGCCAGCCGGAAGGGCTGGCGTCGTCCCTGAACCAGGGCGGCGAGCACCGAAATCGGGTCACCGCCGGTGAAGGGCGGGTAACCTTCGACGGTGGTGAACAGCGTGGCGCCCAGTCCCCACCGGTCACCCGCGGCGCTGCCGGCATCGCCACGGGCGCGTTCCGGCGGCAGGTAGGCGGGGGAGCCCATCACCATCCCGGTGCTGGTAAGCCGGGGATCCCCCTGGCTGACCGCGATGCCGAAGTCGGTCAGCCGGGCCCGGCCGTCCGCGGTCACCAGCACGTTGCTCGGCTTGACGTCGCGGTGCACCACGCCGAGCCGGTGCGCGGCCTCCAGGGCGTAGGCGAGGCTGATGCCGATCCGGCACGTCTCCTCGACCGGCAGCGGTCCGCGATCGTTGATGATTGTGGCGAGGGACCGGCCGTCAACGTATTCCATGATGATCCAGGGCAGCTCGCCATCGTCGATGACGTCGAGGACGGCGACGGCACCGGGATGATGCAGCCGACCGGCGGCGCGCGCCTCGCGCAGGACCCGCTCGCGGGTCAGGCCGCGTTCGTCCGCGTTCTCCCCGAGCGGCAGCCGTACTTCCTTGACTGCAACCACGCGCTGGAGCAGCTCGTCGGTGGCCCGGTGCACGACGCCGAATCCGCCGCGTCCGATGACCCCGTCGAGCCGGTACCGTCCCCCGACGAGGGTCACCGCCCTGGCCGAACCCGGATTGTCCGGGGACTCGCCTGCCATCCCGTCGTCCCTTCCGATCGCCGGTGGGGCCCGCGTCCATGGGATCACATCGTGGCCGGATCGTGGGGGGTCGGGCATGCTGGCGACAGCGACCGAACGGACCACGGACATGGGGTGGAGTGTGAACGACAAAGACTGGGAGCGGTTGCGGAACGCTGCTGTCCGTGTCGCACAGAGTGCCTACGCGCCCTACTCGGGTCTGCGGGTTGGTGCTGCCGCACTGGTCGTGGATCTGCCGGACGCCGCCGGACGTACCACCGGTGACGACCCGTGGATCGTCGTCGGCTGCAATGTCGAGAACGCGTCCTACGGCCTCGGGCTGTGCGCCGAATGCGGTCTCGTCTCGGCGCTGCACGCCAGAGGCGGTGGTCGGCTGCTGGCGTTCGCTTGCGTCGACTCCGACGGTGCGCCGTTGGCGCCCTGCGGACGGTGCCGTCAGCTGCTCTACGAGCACGGCGGGCCGGATCTGCTCGTCGCCATGGGCGACGGCGTGCGCACCATCGCGGACCTGCTCCCCGCAGCGTTCGGACCGCACGATCTGCCGGGTGTCGCGTGAGCGGAAGCTTCGACGTCGTCGATCTGATCCGGGCCAAGCGGGACGGTCGACCCGTCGATCCCCGGGCCGTCGACTGGCTCGTCGACGCCTACACCCGGGGTCTGGTTGCCGACGAGCAGATGTCGGCGTACCTGATGGCGGTGGTGTGGCGCGGGATGACTCCCGCCGAGCTGGACCGCTGGACCGCCGCAATGATCGACAGTGGGGAGCGCCTGGATCTGACCGGTGTGGGACGTCCCACCGTCGACAAACACTCCACCGGAGGGGTCGGCGACAAGGTCTCGCTCGTGCTGGTGCCGCTGGTCGCCGCCTGTGGGGCCGCGGTCCCACAGCTCGCCGGGCGGGGGCTCGGTCACACCGGTGGAACGCTGGACAAGATGGAGGCGATCCCCGGCTGGCGGGCGGATCTGTCGGCCGCCCGGATGCGTGAGCTCCTCGCCGAGGTGGGTGCGGTGATCGCCGCCGCGGGTGCCGGCCTCGCCCCGGCCGACCGCCGGCTCTACGCGCTGCGGGACGTCACCGGAACCGTCGAGTCGATCCCGCTCATCGCATCGTCGATCATGAGCAAGAAGATCGCCGAGGGCACGTCGGCGCTGGTCCTGGACGTCAAGGTCGGCTCCGGGGCCTTCATGACGTCGGTGGATGAGGCCCGTGAGCTCGCCCGGACGATGGTTCGGATCGGCGTTGCCGCCGGGGTCCGCACCGAGGCCCTGCTGACCGGGATGGACCATCCCCTCGGCCGGACCGCCGGGCATGCGCTGGAGGTGGCCGAGGCCGTGGAGACCCTCCGTGGTGGTGGGCCGGCGGATCTGGTGGAGGTCACCGTCGCGCTGGCCAGGGTGATGATCGACCTCGTCGCCGCCGAACTCGGCCACCGGTCCGGTGCTCTTCATGATCCCGCGCAGGTACTGGCTGCCGGGGACGCTTTTGCGGTGTGGCGGGCGATGGTCGCGGCCCAGGGCGGCGATCCGGACGCGCCGCTTCCGGCGGCGAGCCATGTCGAGACCGTCCCCGCGCCGGCGACCGGCCATCTCCACCGCCTGGACGCCCGAGCGGTCGGCCTGGCGGCCTGGCGGCTTGGCGCGGGCCGGGTCCGCAAGGAGGACGCGGTCTCCGCGACGGCGGGCGTGCGGTGGCGGGTGGGAATCGGTGACCCGGTCACGGCCGGCGAGCCGTTGCTGGAACTGCACACCGATGACCCGGCCAGCGTCGAGCGGGCCCGGGAGGCCCTGGCGGGAGCGGTGGAGGTCGCCGCGACRCCGCCCCCGAGCACACCGCTTGTCCTCGATCACATCAGCTGAACCGGTCCCGGCGGTCCGGGTCGTCATCGTGCCGTCGCTGTTCTGTCGTACCCGTGGCCTACCGTCGAGACGATGACGGAGGACATGATGACGAACGACGCACGGTCCCCGACGATCACGGTCGAGGATATCCGCCGGGTACCGAAGGTACTGCTTCATGATCATCTTGATGGCGGGCTCCGGCCGGCCACGGTGGTAGAGCTCGCCGACGAGACCGGTTACCGCGATCTGCCGACCACGGACGTCCACGCCCTGAGCACCTGGTTCCGTGGCGGCGCGCACAGCGGTTCGCTCGTCCGCTACCTGGAGACGTTCCGGCACACGGTGGGGGTGATGCAGACCCAGGATGCGATCATGCGGGTGGCGCGGGAGTGCGCGGAGGATCTCGCGGCCGACGGCGTCGTCTACGCCGAGGTACGGTTCGCACCCGAGCTGCACCTCGAGCGCGGGCTGTCCCTGGACGCGGTGGTCGAGGCCGTGCTTGACGGGTTCCGAGCCGGTTCGGCCGGCACACCGCTGCACCTTCGCGCCCTGCTCACCGCGATGCGCCATCAGGCCCGTTCGCTGGAGATCGCGCAGCTCGCGGTCCGGTGGCGCGATGCCGGCGTGGTCGGGTTCGACATCGCGGGCGCCGAGGCGGGTAATCCGCCCACCCGTCACCTGGATGCCTTCCAATACATCCAGCGGGCGAACGGCCACTTCACGATCCATGCGGGCGAGGCGTTCGGCCTGCCGTCGATCTGGGAGGCCGTGCAGTGGTGCAACGCCGATCGGCTGGGGCACGCAGTGCGCATCGTCGATGACATCACGGTCGATCCGGACGGTAAGGCGATCCTCGGTGATCTCGCGAACTACGTGCGCGACGTCCGGGTGCCGCTGGAGATGTGTCCCTCGTCGAACGTGCACACCGGAGCCGCGCCAAGCATCGAGCGGCACCCCATCGGGCTGCTTCGCCGGCTGCAGTTCCGGGTCACGGTCAACACGGACAACAGGCTGATGAGCGGCGTGTCGCTGTCGAGTGAGTTCGCGACCCTCGTGGACGTCAACGGCTACGGYTGGTCCGACATCCGCTGGCTTACCCTCAACGCGATGAAGTCCGCCTTCCTGCCCTTCGACCGGCGGCTCGATTTCATCAACGACGTCATCAAGCCGGGCTATGCGGAGCTCGTCTCCGCGGAGTCAGCCTGATGAGCGGTGGTCCGCTGAGCGGTGGTCCGCTGAGCGGCGGTCCGCCGGGCGCTGAACCCGATCTGCTTGGTAGCGGGATCTCCGGGTCCGGGACGTCCGGGCCGGTGAGGCCCGCCTCGGATGTCCCGGTGAGGCCCGCCTCGGATGTC
>NZ_MRUJ01000160.1:0-14022 GCF_002099325.1 Frankia sp. KB5
CTCGCCGGGGACTACCGGCGGATCCGCGCCCACATCGCCCGGGTCGTCCCCGGGTTCACCGATTTACGAGGCGGGCCTGGCCGAGCTGGGGGGATTCCCGCTCCCGCACCCGCCGCGGGACAGCCGGACGTTCCCGACGCCGAGCGGGCGGGCCGCGCTGACGGTCAACACCTGTGAGGTGCTGCGGGTCCCGCCGGGACACCTGCTGTTGCAGACCGTCCGCTCCCACGACCAGTACAACACGACGATCTACGGCATGGACGACCGGTACCGCGGGGTGCGCCGCGGCCGGCGCGTCGTGTTCGTCCACCCGGACGACCTCGACGACCTCGGTATCGCCGACGGCACCCACGTCGACCTCGTTGGGGTCTGGACGGACGGGATGGACCGGCGCGCGGAGAACTTTCGCGTCGTGGCCTACCCGACCGCCCGCGGCTGCGCCGCCGCCTACTTCCCGGAGACCAACGTCCTGGTCCCCCTCGACAGCACCGCCGCCCGCAGCAACACCCCCACCTCGAAATCCCTGATCATCCGCCTGGAGGCAGGCTGAGACCGGGCCGGCACGGGCGAGTCGGAGGTATCCAACGGCCGGTCAGCCACGGTGGGGGCGGGTCCATATGATCATCTGGTCGCTCCTGTGCCCGGTCCGGCCTGTGGGCGGGTCCAATGGGTCGCCCGGCTGGGCGTATCGGTCGATCCAGGACGCGAGGGTGTCAGATGCGCCCACTCGAAGCCCCGGCGCAGGGGTGTGTTCCGGCGGCTGGATCAGGCCGTCGCCGGCGTCGATCTGCCGGCGGAAGCCCCCCGCCGGGGCAGAGCGTCCGCGGCGCCTGCGGGGGTGGCTGGTCTGCGTCGTGCGAGATCGGGTTCTTGACGGCGGTTGCCGGGGAGGATGCGGCGCTCCCAGCCGAACAGGTAGAGCAGGACGGGGACGAAGGCGAACTTGAACAGTTCGAAACCCTGCGCGGAGTTGATGAGGGAAGCGACCAGGAAGGGTATGAAGAGGGCGGCCGATGCCGGCCGTTTGACCAGCCGCAGCAGGACCAGGAAGATCGCTGCCAACAAAGCGTACGCGCCGATCCGACCGAAGTCGAACAGCCAGGTCACGTAGAGGGAGTTGGCCGCGTAGTTCCGGTCGTCACCGTATTTCTGGGCGAGATAGACGGAGTTCGAGTTCGGGCCGTAGCCGATGTTCGGATGACCGTTCTGCCGAGYCTCGGCCATGACGATCCGCGCGCTCGTGTAACGGCCGTTGGCGGTGGCGGGTGCCGTGTCATCGCCCAGCGCATCGAGTCCGGCGACGAGCCGGCCGAACGCGACCGTCAGGCCGTTGTTGCTGGCCAGGTAGCCGGTCGGGTCGATCCGGCCGATCCCGACGACGGTCAGTGGCAGGACGGCGGCGAGGACGATCGTCCGGCGGCCCCGGGCAGCCACCGCTCGAATCCCGTTGAGATAACAGAAGATCAGGCTGATAGCGGCGGTGAGCAGGACCGTGGGTGATTTGGTCAGCAGACCGGCGAGGACGACGAGTGCCAGGTTTCGCCACGACCTGCGCCGGACCGCCAGCAGGATCAGCACGGAGATGACCGGGGCCCAGGACGAGGGCTCGGCCAGCAGCCCGCGCAGCCGGGGCGTGCCGCCGGAGCCGGCGTCTACCCACACCGGCGCCGGTAGGACGGCGGCGACGGCATAGCCGGCCAAGGCGATCCACACGCAGCCCAATGACATCCGCCAGAAGACGTGTTCGAGGTGGCGGCGATCGAAGAAGAATGCCGCAAAGACGGCGATCGAGGCGTAGAAGACGCCGAACCGCAGGCTTGCCGCGAGGTATTCGGCCGCGCCGTCCGGGCCCATCGGGCCCATCGGGCCCATCGGGGCAAGGGAGTAAAAGCACATGACCGCCGCGATGAAAAGTACGGCCGACAGGCTGCGCAGCGCGCTGTGGACGAAGGTGGCACCGTTGCGGCGCGAGACCAGGGAGAGCACCGCGAGAAAGGAATAGAGAAAAACCTGGATCTTTGTGGTCGGGATGCCCACCCTGGCCGTTGGGGAGACCGGAACGGTGCAGACCAGATAACAGCCGACGAACACCCAGGTCGCCAGCCGGGCGGCCGGCCCGATCAGCTCGTTCTGCTGCGTCTGCTCCGCGGTTTCCGGGGCGGTTTCCCGCATCCCGGGGGAGCTGGCGGAGGTCGGATCGGGGCAATCGTGACCGATTTCATCACTAGCATTATAGATTTCCCTCCAAGGGGATAAACGCCGTGATTTTCCCGAAGCCCATGGGGAGCATGGTAACAACCACCGGAGCACTTTCCCGCGGCCTCCCTCGGCGGTGGGGCGCGGGTGTCGCCGCGGCGACCCTTTCCGGGGATCGACTGCCGATAGAGGCCGGACTGCTCGCCGGGCTTCCCACGAACCGGGTCACGACCCGGAGACCCCTTGCGCGGCACCGCGCAGCCGGGCGGCGGCGAACAGGTCCGCCATCGCCGCCGGGAAATCCTCGCTGATCTGTGGACCCAGCTCCGGGCCCACCTCGTCGACTCCCGGGCCGGCGATCTCCAACCGGTGGACGACCGCGGTCCGGCCGTCGCCGAGTGGCGTTAGCGTGTGCCGGATGATAACCCCTCGCGTAGATGGTCTGTCCGAAGACATTATAGGGAGGGTGATCCGGCGAGAGCCGGTGAGCCGTCCGAATCCCGTGCGCGGTGGTTTTCCCCGCCCGGCTCGACCCGCTGACCGCATTCATCCTGGACAGGCCCACTTTTAGGATCACCGGCGTGGCGACAGGCCCACTTCTAGCGTCACCGGCATCGCAATGCACACGCGGGAAGGAAGCCACATGCAGGAAAGAGGCCACGTGCAGAAAAGAAGTCATGTGCCACTGGGGCGTCACATGCGAGAAATCGGCCACGCGCGGGAAATGGGCCGCGTGCGGGAAGGAGGTCACATGCGGGAAACGGGTCACGCGCGGGAAACGGGTCATGTCCAGGAAGAAGGCCAGGAAGGAGGCCACGCGCCGCGGAGACGTCACGCGCGGCTGGTAGGTCACGGGCAGCAGGACATCGTGAGGAGGGGACGGCGCTCCCGGCGGCGCCGGACCGTCATCGGGCTCGTCCTCGCCGCGACGACCGCGGCGACGGCCGCCGCGACGACCAGCGCCCTCATCGACCCCGCCGCGGCCACCGGGCCGACCGCGGCTTGGCACCACACATCCTCCTACCGCGGGGATGTGGTCTCCGTCAAACGGCTACGGGTCCTGTCGGCGGAGTATGTGCGGGCGGTCCTGGCCAGTACCGGGTTCGACGCCGATCCGGAGGTGATCCGGTCGGGGGTGCGGACCTACCGGGTCGTGTACTACACGATCGACCCCCGTGGACGTCGGACGACCGCCAGCGGCCTGGTGGCGCTGCCGCGCACCGAGGACCGCTGGCTGCAGGTCGTCTCCTACGCCCACGGCACCGAGATCAACCGCGCGGACGCCCCGTCGACCGCGACCGATCTGGAGGCCAACTCCTGGGGGCAGGCCCCGGCCCTCACCTACGCCGCCGCCGGGTTCGCTGCGGTCGCCCCCGACTACCTGGGCTACGGCGTCGGGCCGGGTGACCATCCGTGGTTGGATGTCCCCTCGGAAACCAGCGCGTCGCTGGACCTGCTCCGTGCGGCGCGCACCGTCGCCGCGCGTGAAGGCCGGAAGTTCAAACGGGATGTGCTGGTCACCGGGTTCTCCCAGGGCGCTTCGGCGGCCACGGGACTGGGGAAGGCACTGTGGGCCGGCGCCGACCCGTCGTTCCGGCTCGGTGCCCTGGCGCCCGTCAGCGGAGCCTATGACCTGCGTTCCGTGGAGCTGCCGGCATGGCTGAACGGGCAGGTCGCATGGCCCTTCGGTGTCGGCTACACCGCCTTCTTCCTCGTCTCCTGGAACCGCCTGTACCACCTGTACCGCTCGCCCGCGGAGGTGTTCCAGGATCCGAAGGTCGCGACGCTCTTCGACGGCAAGCACACCGGGGAGCAGATCCTCGCCGGCCTGCCGGCGACCACCGGCAAGCTGCTCACCCCGCACGGCTTCGACCTGCTCCGCAACCCCTGGGACGGGCTGGCCGTGGGGCTGTGGGCGGCGGACCATACCTGTTCGAACTGGAACCCGAGGGCGCCGGTCCGGCTCTTCGTCGGCGGCGCCGACCATCAGGTTCCGCGGGCCAACAGCGAGCATTGCCAGGCCGCGTTCCTGGCACGTGGCGCCGACGCCCCGATCATCAACCTGGGACCCAACGTCGGTCATCTCGACTCCAACAAGGCCGGTACGGCCGCGGTCGTCCGCTGGTTCCGGCAACAGGTGCAGCAGTAGCGGCGAGTTGACGGACCAGGACGATCCATGCTCTCCGGCCTGATCCCGGCGCGGGCCTGATCCCGGCGCGGGCTGGGCCGGACGGTCGGGGCGCGGGTGGTTGTGGCATTCCACCCGCGTCCCGACTACCGCCGGTCCCATCGCCGGCGATGGTCGGTTCATCGCCAGCGGCGGTCAGGTATCTCGGCGCCTCTTGGGAGTGCAGACAAGATAATCAACGGTGTTGACGACGTTCCGACCGCCATTTTTGATCATGGCTAGATTCGGAAAGGCCACACCGGGGGCCCGATGGTTTCGGTGCGGACGGGGAAATTGGGGCTGGGCATATTGACCTCGAGTCCGAGCCTCTTGTTGATTTTGAGAGCGCGATTCGCATAAAAAGCGAGGATTCGCGGGGCCACTGACGCCACCGTGGCGGTGGCCGGCTCGGGTATGACGGCCGAAACTATCGCAGCTATGTCGACGCCGTTAGCGACCATCTCGGTCTCCTCTCTGGTGAAGAAGATCTTCCAACCCTTGTGGACGCTGGTGGCGGATGCCATTGATGCTCCGTTTATGTCTGACCTCAGGTCCCGACAGGCGACAGGCTTGCACCAGAGCGACGGAGACTCGATGGTAGTTCGCTGATGGCGCAATAAGCACTTACTTGCGGTAATGGCACCACTGGGCGTTTCCGCGGGCAGGATGCGGCCGACCGGGCGGGTGACCAGCCGTCGGACGACGACGATGCGCTGGGTGCTCGACACATCCCTGAAGCCCATAGGTGGCCCATGGCCGGCGTTGACCGCCTGAACGATCTTCCTGCCCGGCGGGATACCAGCTCCGCTCAAGAGAGGAAAGGAGGAACGAAGGGGGGAGGGGCCGGGCGAAGGAAGAAATGATCGGGCAACGGGAAGCGGAAACCCGACGCGCGCAGTCCGCCGTCCAGGGGGCGGGCTCAGGAGTGGCTCAGGAGTGGCTCAAGGGCGGTTCAGGAGACGGGCCGGGGGCTGCTCATGGGCGGGCCAGACGGTGGATCAGGCGCCGTGGCGTCGCTCCCTGGCGGCGAAGCTGCGCAGGGCGCGCAGGAAGTCGATCTCACGGAACGCCGGCCAGTACGCCTCGCAGAAATACAGCTCCGAGTAGGCGCTCTGCCAGAGCAGGAAGTTGGACAGCCGCTGTTCCCCGCTGGTGCGGATCACCAGATCGGGGTCGGGCTGGCCGGCGGTGTAGAGGTGCTGGGCGATGTCGTCCACGGTCAGCGTCGACGCGACGTCGGTCAGCGAGTCCCCGGCCTCGGCCCGCTCGTGCAGCAGCTCGCGCAGGGCCTCGATGACCTCCTGGCGACCCCCGTACCCGACGGCGAGGGTGACGTGGGCGCCGGTCGTGACGCTGCGGGTTGTCTCCACGGCCTCTTTGAGGACACGGGCCGTGCTGTCCGGCAGCGTGTCCAGCATGCCCGCGAGATGGACCTGCCAGCGGGCGTCCGGCCGCCCGAGCCGGTCGGCCACCACCTGCTCGATCACCTGCATGAGGAAGGCGACCTCGGCGTCCCCGCGCTGCTGCAGGTTCTCCGTCGAGCAGACGAACACGGTGACGTGTTTGATGCCGACAAGCTCGCACCAGGACAGGACGTCCTCGGCGTGCTCGGCGCCGTACTTGTGGCCGAGGYTCGGATTCGCCATGCCCATCTCGCGGGCCCAGCGGCGGTTGCCGTCCATGACCAGCCCGACGTGCGCAGGCAGTGGACCCGCCATGACCTGCCGACGCAGGCGACGGGTGTAGAGCGCGTAGAGGGGGCCGGCCGTCATCTGCACCTTCGATTACACCTTCGATTGTGGGACGCCCGGCGATCGCGGGGCACCCGGGGGAGGAGGAGTCCGGGGAGAGCCCATGGTCGGAGAGGGGTTCATGGCCGCTTCCGGCCTGTGGTCGATGGGCCTGTGGTCGATCTGTCGTCGGTGCCGTGGGTGTCGCATCGCCGCATGCGGGGGTAGCGGGGTAGCGGGGGTAGCGGAGGAGTGGAGGAGTGGAGGAGCGGTACGTCGGAATACCAGTGTGCCCTCTCCCGAAGAAGGGCTTCCGCGGGGGCTCGGGCCGACGCCGCGATCGGGCGGTCCACCGGTCACAGGACCGCTACCGGCCCACCCGCCCCGTGCAGGTCCAGCGCCGGAATCACCAGCCAGCTCTCGTAGCCCCCCGCCCGGGCGTGCCGGTTCGCCTCGGCCGGTGTCACGAAGAATCCGACGACACCTTCCACCGCCCGATCCGGTCCGATGAGGACCGCCAACGCCCATAGCGGGCCGGATTGCTGCGGATTCGCGGCCRGAATATGCGACCACACGTCCGACCAGCTCGACTGGTCAGCCGAGGACTCCATCACGCACCCCTCTTCACGCAGCTTGTCCGGAGCCACCCACGGCGGCCATGGCGGACGAAGGTCGACCGGCGAGAACCATCGGTATCACTATCGGTGCCGCCTCTGCGTCTTACGGTGACATTCGGTAAGTTTCTGTCCATACTCTCGCCACGGCGCTCCAGATGAACAGCTTGGCGCCTCGGGCCCCTCTTCCGTGCCTATTTCAACACGAGCGCCGGCTGAGACGTGACACACGGACCGCCGTTCGGCGATGCTTTGATGATTTGAGTTCTTCGGACCCGTTCCAGGCCTTCGCGGTCGGCGGTCCAGCGAGGGAGTTCGCGCAGGTTGTCCGCCATGGCCCTTGGTCTCTCGCCGGGCACCGCGGGGTTCAAACGTCTGCACGTGCAGCCGGCTCTCACGATGGGACCGGACCCAATTCTTCTGGAGTATGCACGCGCAGATGTACGGGCGTGCGCATGCGCGTACGCACGTCACACATCATCACTGCGCCGCCAGTTCCCGTGATCTGGGTGCAACACCCACCACCCGGGCGGGAATGGTCAGCCCCTGGTGGCCCGTTGTTGCGCGTTCGCGTAGACGAGTTGAAGTAGGTCGGAGCCGGTGACCACCGTGAAGACGGATGCGGCGAGCCGCGTCGGCCGAGGCGCGACGACCAGGYCGAAGACGAAGCCGGTGGCCATCCACTGCGCGGTGCAGAACGGGCAAGTGAGTAGCTCACCCACGCTGTGCCGGGCCGGGGGATGCTCGCGGACCTCCTCGGCGAGTTCCGCCGGTCCCGCGGTGCCGCGGAAGCGGGTGAAGGGGGCGCGCAGCGGGCTCGTCACCGGGTCCTTGGTGAGAATGCGGCTCAGCTTGTGCGTGGCGATCGTGACGAGAACCAGGTCGGAGACCGCGAACCGCTCGGGCAGGACCGCACCGGACACCCGGCCGATCAGCCCGAGAGCCGCGCACAACCCGCCATACGCCGACAGGGTGGCAAGATAGCTGCGCAGCGGGCGGGGCTCGTTGCCCGCGTACTCGCTCTGTTCCTGGCGCGCCGTGTTGGTCAGGCGGGCCAGGACACCGGTTTTCGGGGCACGCATCATGTCGGATGCCTGCCCACCGTCTCCGACGGTAACCAGGTGGAACATGCCCCGCGACACGCCCCGCCGGCCGCCGCCAGTGGCGGACCCGGTGGAGGCCACCGGGTCCGCCGCCCGGGTCCGTGCGGCGGGAGGATRGGGTCATGCTCTCGTCGGCCGGCCTGGACGAGTTTGTCGCAGCTTTCGGGGTTGTCGGCCGGGTCTCGTTCAGGACTCCGGTGCCGCGTCCCCGTGGCCGTTCGCGTTGGCACGCCGGGTGGTCGTGTTGAACATGCGGGTGAGGTACTCGGTGCGCAGGACACCGCGGCCGTCGGCTCCGACATAGCCGACGTCGCGGGTGAGGTAGCCCTCGGGATAGGTGTAGCCGGCGGCGGTGACCTCGCCGTTGCGGGTCCACCAGGCTTTGCGCTGGGTGCGGCAGCGGTCGCAGGCGTGGATGACGTGGTAGGCGCGGGCCTCACGGTCCCAGGTGGCGCTGTGGGGCTGCCAGCGGTGTCCCATGGTGCGGCATTCCACGAAGCTCACGGGCAGGTCGTGCGCCCAGGACTCGATGCTGCGACGGGGGGACTGCTCGGCCATCAGGGTGTTGGCCCCTTTCCGGGGAGACGGTGCGCGGGACGGGAACGACGAATGTAACGGTGGGAGAACGCCGACGGTCTCCTGGAGTGATCCTGCCATCCGGACCCGGTGTGGGTCTCTTCGGTGGGCATGCTGGCGCGCCCCCTGTGACCAGGGTGTATTGGCAATGGACGGCCTACTGTAGTGGGTACGGAGGCAGCGTTGTCGTGCACGCGATTCACGCTGCCGCCTGCTTCACCGCAACCATCGACACTTTCGGTGAACGGCCTGCGGTTGTGGGGCGCGCGGGACGGGGACCTCGAGGCCGAGGTGGAGGCCGAGGTGGAGGCCGAGGTGGAGGCCGAGGTGGAGGCCGAGGTGGATGTGCACGGCTTCCAGCACGCTCACCCGGGCATGGCCGCCGATGGCGAGCGCGACGGGCCGATGATCACCTTCTTGCCTGTGGGTGCCCCTGCGGTAGTGGCATGCAATCGTGGAAGAGTGCGGGGACATCGGCCCATGGGCGGTCACGGGGGTGCGAGCCGGACCGCGGTGCTGGTGTGCCAGGGGCGGGCCGTCGCGCACGGGCGCATCGCTGTCGACCGGTTCGACGATCCGACAGCGATGATGTTTCTGCGCGCCGACGAACGGGGCGTTGTCGAGTGGGTGCGCGGTGGTGTCCCGCCGCGGGGGTGGGGGGCGCGGCTTGAGTTTGAGATGGTGCGGGCCTGCGGTGAGGTGATGGTGCCGCGTACCGTCGCCATCGACGAGGCCCTCCGGGAGGCCGTCGGTGGGGCCGACGGCGATCGGGAGGTGCGGCGGGCGGAGCAACTGGTGGTTCTCGGCGCGGGCCTGGACGGACGGCCCTGGCGGATGCCGGAGCTCGCCGGCGTCGCCGTATTCGAGGTCGATCATCCGGCGTCCCAGCGGGACAAGCTCGACCGGCTCGGGGACGCGGATCGGCTCGGGGACGCGGGGCCGCCGGGAACGGCACCGCGCTTTGCGCCGGTGGACTTCAGCCGTGACGACCTCGACGCGGCCCTGACGTCGGTGGGGCATCGGCCGACGGTGCCGACGGTCTGGATCTGGGAGGGTGTCGTACCCTACCTCACCCGTGGCCAGGTCGCCGCCACGACCCGGGTCGTGGCGGGGCGCTCGACCCCGGGAAGCCGCCTGATCGTTCATTACCACGCGCCGGCGCTCTCGGCGCTTCTCGGCCGGCTGGCGGCACGGGTGCTGACTATTGTGTCACGGCGCCCCGATCCCATGGCCCGCGAACCCAACCGCTCGGCATGGACCCCCGCCGCGATGCGTCGGATGCTCGCCGCCCACGGCTTCACCGTCCGCCGCGACGACGACCTGCTCACGCTCGCCCGGCGACTGGCGGTGCCGGTTCGGCACCGCCAATCGCTGCGCAACGGCCACGTCGTCGTAGCCGACCTCCTCGTGGCCGACTTCGACACGGTCTGACCCGCCCTGGTCTGGCGCCACCTCGCGCGCTCCGCTCACGCGAACCGATCCGCCAGTCACCCTGATCCGCCCGTCACCTGACCTACTTACAGTATGTAGCGCCATCGTGGGTTTCGGTTGGGGTTGACCGGGGATGATGTCCAGGGCACCCGTGTGGGGAAACCTGCGAGACCGCACTCGGCGATCGTGGCGACCGACCGGCAAGACACTGCGGACCGTACGCCGGTCGGTCGTCTCCGCGGCCGGGCACCGGGGGAACCGGAGCCACCGGAGGAGGTGAGAGGGGCCGGGTCAGAGCCGGTTGCGCAGCAATTGCTTGCCCTCCTCGGCGCCCTTGCGGCTTTCGTTCTGCGCCCGGCGGAACAAGCTAGCCAGCTCCTGGTCGTCGTCGCGCTCGGCGTCGCCGATGTAGGTCTCCAGCCGCAGCGCGTTGCTCAGACACCGCTCCGTGAACCACAGCAGGTCGTACTGGGCGTCCTTCGTGCCGGTGACGTTCCCGGTCTCGGCTGTCGTGGTCATCTGATCGGCTCCCTTCATCGGGGTCTGCGGATACACATCCTTCGGAGTACCAGTTCCCGCACGGGCCGCTCTTACCCGTCTGTCCGTCCGTGGCCCGAGCACGAGCGACCAACCGCAGAAGATCGACAGCCCGCTCGACACGATCCACGATCACGCCCGCGCCGCCCATGGCACCGCCTCCCCCGGGTGATCCGTCGTGATCCGTCGTGATCCGTCGTCTATGATCCCGTACCGGGGTGGTGCTCCGTTTTATAAGATCCCGGGGTGTCATCGGTCGTCGGCCGGGACTGAACCCGCAGGCCATCGGTCATGATCGAGAGCAGGGGTCGAGCGTGGTCCGCCCGCTCCGGCGCCTGTTCCCGGATCCAGCCGATGGCGGTCACGAGAGAGATCACCTCCTCGACCCGCACGTCCGACCGGACGTCGCCGGCCCGCTGGGCCCGGACGAGGAATGCCAGCGTCGCCTGCTCGAGGGAGTAGCAGGACGCGTGCAGCCCCGTCTCCTCGTCGCGCACCATGGTGAGCAGCCTGGCGGCCACCCCCCCGGTAGGTCGCGATGTGCGCAATCAGTTTGTCGAGCCAACCGAACAGCGCCGCGCCCGCGTCCGGGGCGTCCAGCAGCCGGTCCACCTCGTCGAGTAGCGCGGCGGTCCGGTCGTGCGGCAGCGCCTCGAGCAGCGCGTCCCGGTTGGGAAAGTGCCGGAAGAGCGTGCCGATCCCGACCTCCGCCTGCCTGGCGACCTCGTTGAGGGAGATGTCCCTGTCGCTGCCGGCGAAGGCGCCCCGGGCCACCTCGAGGATCCGCTCGCGGTTGCGGCGCGCGTGCGAGCGCATCGGCCGGTCCGCCGTCGCCACGCTGCTGGCCGTGTGCACCTCCGGGGGGCTCGGCCGTACGCCCCTTCGAGCCTACGGAAGCTTGGTCGTACGGAAGCTTGGTCGTCACGAGGGGTGTGCTGGTGGTCAGCGGCGCGCGACGGTGCCGAGCGCGACGGCGCAGAGCCGTTCCCCGTCCCTGTCTCCGCCGCGGTCGAAGACCTCGCAGCGCACGGTAACCAGAGTGGAGCCGGCGTGGACGACCTCGGCACGGGCGATGAGCTCGTCGCCCCGCGCCCCCCGGAGATAGTTGATCTTCATCTCGGAGGTCAGGACGGCGTCCCCCGCGACGCTGCCGGCGGCGAAGGTGAGGGCAGTGTCGGCGGCATAGCTCAGCGCCCCGCCGTGCGCGGCGCCGTGCTGCTGGCGTAGATGATCTCCGAGCGGGATGGTCAGCTCGGCCACCCCCGCCTCGAAGCGACTGAGCCGGGCGCCGAGCAGTCGACTGAAGGGCTGGGCTGCGAGTAGCCCGCGGGCCACGGCGATGTCGGGCGTCATCGGCTCTCCAGGAAGGTGTGCCTGCCGGCGGGGTGCCTACCAAGCAGTGTGGGCCTTGGGAGGTTCGTGGGTCGTCAGGGACTGGGCGCGGGTGGCGGAGGGGTGACGACACGATTGGCAGTGGTCTCGATGGCGGACTGCGGACTGATGATCTGGGCCGTGGCCGGCTGCGGTCGGCTGAGCCACTGCTTTCGTCTCGCTGCTCGCCTGAATCTAGGGCGAAGCGATGGTTATCCGCCTGGCGCGGTGTGTAGGAGGTCGGCGGTATGTCGTGAATAGGGGTTGCGGCGGGGTTTTCGTGCCAGGTCGATCCAGGGTGGAGGAAGGAACTCGGGCCGGCGGTCGGGGCCGAGCCGGACGGTCCAACCCTGGTGGTGCACGAACCGGTGATGATATCCGCACAGCAAGACCAGATTGTCGAGCGAGGTTTCTCCGCCGTCTATCCAATGACGAACATGGTGAATTTCACACCACGACGACGGGCGGTCACATCCCGGATATGCGCAGCAGACATCGCGGGCGATGACGGCGCGACGCAGATCCGCCGGTGCGCTCCGGTAGGCACGACCGACATCCAACGGAACGCTGGCCGCATCGAACAGCACCCGGCCGACCGAGGCGTCACAGGCCAGGCGGCGCAGCACACCGGCCGGCAGCGGCTGACCCCAGCCGGTCGAGGCCGGAGGCCCGCCGTGGCCGAGCAGCGCCGCCCACGGCACGGTCACCGTCAGATGCGGGCGCACCCCACCGGTCACGGGCAGAACGCCGGCACCGAGCACGCGGTGGAACAGCTCGACGAAGGCGTCGGCACGCCGCCGCGCCGGGGAACGCGGATCGGCGGTGCCGTCATCGCCGGGGCGGGGTCCGGCCAGCGGATCCAACGCCGAACGCAGCAGGGCGGCGGCTTCGGCATCAAGGGTGCCGCTGATCCGCGTGGTCCCGCCCGGCAGGTCGGTCAACCACAGACCCCGCCGGTCGGCAGGATCACTACCGGGACCCGGCCTACCGTCCCGGTCGCCCGCATCGCTCTGGTCGCCCGCATCGCTCTGGCTGTCCGGGTCGTTGTGGTGACCGGTGTCGGTGGGCCCGTCGCCGCCGGGGCTGGTATCGATCTGGGTGAGCTGTTCGCGCAGGTGCCGGCCGAGACGGGCCAGCTCCGCGGGGTCGAACATCCAGGCCAGCTCCAGCAGCGAAGCCTCCGCGGCGGTATACACCTCGGCGCCGAGGCCACGCGGCAGAGAACGCAGCGCCAGGTGGATCTCCCATGCTTGCTCTACAGTGATCACACCGGCGGTCAGGGCAGCGCCGGTCGCGGCCAGCGGGCCATCCACGGCAATCGCGAGATCAAGCAGACGCCGGGCGTCAACGGGACGCATCCGCAGCCGTTCCCGCAGCAACGCTGCCGTACCGGCCGCGCCCTCCCGCGCGGCCAGGTTCCGCCCATGAGCCTCCCGCGCCAGCGCGAGCCRCACCGCGRCAAGGCGGGCCAGCTCCACCGAACAGTCGTCCAGGGCGCCGTACAACTCGGCGTCCGACAACGACCACACCGGCGCCTCTACCAGGCCACCCACCTGCCCGGCCACCCCCACCAACCCGGACAGCACCCGATGCTGCCCGGTGGCGGGATCGGTGGCGGGATCGGTGGCGGGATCGGTGGCGGGATCGGTGGCGGTCATGGATCAAGCGTAGATCACCCCACCTCGGATGTCGAACCTATGTTCGATTACCGTTACTCGGTGCTGTGGTTGCCGAGCGGGCAGGAAGGCCGTTTCGTTGTGGCCGGCAGCGCCGGCAGCGCCGGCAGGGCGACCGCGAGCGTCGCGACCCCGATCGGCACGTTGATGAAGATCCAGCGCCAGCTTGCGGTGTCGGTGAGGACGCCGCCGAGCACCTGGCCGATCGAGGCACCGGCGGCACCGGTGAAGCTGAAGACGGCGATCGCCCTGGCCCGCTGCCYGGGCTCGGCGAACAGTGTCCCCAGGATGCCCAGGCTGACGGCGGCGGCCATCGCGCCGCCGATCCCCTGCAGGAAACGCGCGAGGATCAGCATCGCGGGGCTGCCGGCCGCTCCCGCGAGAGCCGAGGCCGCGGTGAACACCGCGGTGCCGGACAAGAACATGCGCCGCCGGCTGATGAGGTCGCTAAGCCGTCCGGCCAGCAGCAGACTTCTGAAGGCGATCAGGTACGCAAGTAGTACGTCGTAGCAACGCCTGATCTACAGGGTAGAGAAAAGTTGCGATGACCCCAGATGTGGCAGGGGACCCCAGCGAGGCCCGCATGCTCGGGGCTTCGCCGGGGTCCCAAGGGCCAGCCGA
>NZ_MRUJ01000161.1:0-18532 GCF_002099325.1 Frankia sp. KB5
CCTACGGAGGCAACCATCGGCTTTGTCGGTACATGCCCAAAACAGGCTATCGATCCCGATCGCCGGCATGTCCGCAGCCCATGGCCACTCCCCACGAAACATCTCATATCTGTCCGAACGTAGCCAGACCTGTCAGCAAGGCGATATTCCCGCAAGAGGGGAAAGGCATCCGTCACTAAAAACCGCCAACCCGCAACACGTGGTGATCGACGGCGACGCCACTCACCGCGACGACCACGGGGCCGCCCACGGCGACCCAGACCTGCTCCTCCAGCACCGCAGCCGTCCGGACCTCGTCGTTACGGCACCGCCGTTACGGCACCGCCGTTACGACACCGGTCCCGACCAGCCGCTTCCCGGGCACGGCCAAGGCCGGGAGACCTGCATCGTCGCGCCTCCGATACCCAGCGCAACGCTCAATCACTCCGAGTAATACTCTCCCAGGTAGCCACGGAGGCAGCGGACGCCACCCCGCTGTCCGTTCCTGTCGATGAACCGCGACCTCGACCGAGGACGCAGGGCGGGAACGAGCAGACACTGCGGCAGACACTGATCGCCACGCGAACCACGCCCGTGGGCACGCGGACGACGATCAGTTGAAGACGGATGAACCGGATGGATGACGCGGCCGGCCGGGGCTGACCGGCTGTCGAGAAATCACCCGGTCGGAGTGGGCGACCAGGAAAAGATCCTCAACGGTCGAACCAGGGCCGTTCGCTCGGGAACGGTCTGGATGCAACCGGACACAAGTAGTCCCGACGAGACCATCTCACCCAACGTACGGGGGGAACGCAGGTATACGGCCTCGTCGGGACTTGGTGAAAGTGTACGACCCCCATCTGTCGGGCGCGACGGGACCAAGGTCCCTAACGGTTTCCGCACCCTCGACTCTTGCCAAAGAGCGCCGCAGTGTGCCTCGTGGGGCGAGAATGGTCACGATGCCGTCTCCCGGAAACCGATCTTGCACCGGCGTGTGCCGTAGGGCGGCCAGTGGGACGGCCGCCTCCACGCCAGCCCGATTTTGATCGCCAGGGTTCTGGCGACGTCCCCCGCACCTCCGGAGACGGACGACTCGGGCACCAGGGCCGGCGGGGTCGGCAACGGGGCGGGCGGCTCGCCCGGGCCGGACGGCAGTCCCCGAAAGGTCGAAATTTCGGGCTAGATTACCGGTTCTGTTGCACATGGGAAACATCAGAATGCTTCGCTGCACCCCGTGCGGCGAAGGGAGTGGCGGCGGTCACGGGAATATCCGCGGCGGTGGGATGCCCGTGGYACACGACGCGTATTCCCGGGAACGGGTGTGACGCCRCACGGGGCCGCCGGGCTCCGGTACCGGACCGGTCACCTCGCCGGACCGAGTGCACACGCGCTGTTCGCACCCGGCGGCGTCGGGCGTCCTGCGCATCGGCCGAGGCGGGTCGACCGCCGACGCATCTACGCAGGCCGGTCCAGCATTACATGATCGCCGCCCCGCGGTGGCCGTCTCATCGCCAATCCGACAACACGGCCGCGAACGGCCTGAACGCAGGCCTGGCGGTGTTGTATCAGGGGTGGGACACGTCGCCGCGGCCGGCGACGATGGAACCACCCGCCCGACGAACCGAACGGCAGAGACCTGGGATGGATGACGAAGCACCGGCCTGGTTCGAGGCCGCCCTTGACCACCGACCGGAGCGGCACGAGACCGAGGTGGCGGGCGCGACTATCAGTTACCGCTGCTGGGGCAGGGGCGGCCGGCCGGCGATCGTGCTGGTCCACGGTGGTGCCGCCCACGCGGGCTGGTGGGACCACATCGCGCCGATGATTCCGCGGGAGTACCGCGTCATCGCACTGGATCTGTCCGGCCACGGTGACAGCGACCGGCGCGAGGACTACTCGCTCAGTACCTGGGCGGCCGAGGTGATCGGTGTCATCGACCACGCCAAGGTCGCCTCGCCCCCGATCATCATCGGGCACAGCATGGGCGGCTGGGTGACGATCACCACCGCAGCCCAGTACCCGGACCGGGTCGCCGGCATCGTCGTCGTCGACTCCCCCGTGCAGGAGTTCACCCCGGAGGAACGGGCGGCCCGGGACCGGACGGCGTTCGGCCCGCTGCGGGTGTATCCGACAGCGACCGACGCGCTGGCCCGGTTCCGGGCGGTGCCGGAGCAGCCCTACGTGCTGCCGTTCATCATCGATCACGTCGCCCGGGGTTCGATCGGGTCGGTCCAGGGCGGCTGGACGTGGAAGTTCGACCCGAAGGTGTTCGGCAACCGGACCCCGTCGCCCGAGGTACTRCGCAAGGTGCACTGCCGGGTCGCGCTCTTTCGGGCCGAGAAGGGCCTGCTCACCCCCGACATCGGTGTCCAGATGTACAACCTGCTCGGGCGGGTGGCACCGGTGATCGAGATCCCGCTCGCCGGCCATCACGTCATGCTCGATCAGCCGTTGCTACTGGTCACCGGGATCCGGACGATCCTCGCCGACTGGGAGCACTCCTCCCCGCAGGAACGGGTGGACTGACGACCGGGTGCGCCGGCCGCGGGCGCGGGAGCCCGGCGGAAAGCGGACGAGACGGTAATTCGTCCCAGGTGGCGCGACTGCCGGGGTTAAGCCGCCGATCCTAGGGAATCCGCAGATCGTACGTTGTTCCGCGGGTACGGCTACGCGGACGCCCCGCCAGGAGAAGCCGCAAGGAGAACCCATGAGGAGTGCGCACCGGCGGCAGTCGGGAACGATCGGTATTCCCTACCCGGACGATAGCGCCCCGTACGTGGCTGGTGCACGGGTGCGGACCTCATCGGATGCCACCCAGGCTCTCCGGGCCGCGCCGGGCCCGCCGGCTGCCGGGAGCACGAGCGGGGACCGCGGATCGACCGGCAACCACGGATCGACCGGCAACCACGGATCGACCGGTGACCGCGAATCAACCGGCAACCACGAATCAACCGGGGAGCTGGTGTCCGACGTCGTCTCGGACATCTCCACACTGTTCCGCCAGGAGCTCGCCCTCGCCAAGGCCGAGATGCGCGAGGAGGTGGAGAAGGTCGGCAAGGGCGCCCGCATGTTCGCCGTAGCGGGCGGCGCCGGTTACTTCACCCTGCTTTTCGCCTTGTTGGCCGTCATGTTCGGCTTGGGGGAGGTGATGGCGCTGGGCTGGGCCGCCCTCATCATCACTGTCGTCCTCGGCGTCGTCGCGGCCGTGCTGGCCATGAGGGGTCGTTCCACCGTGCGCACGGTCCACCCCACTCCGGCGCAGACCGTGGAGACGCTGCGCGAGGACGTCCAGTGGGCGCAGGGCCGCCGCGGGTAGTTCGTCCCCCACCACCCTCGGGTTCGTCCACCCGCCCACCACCCCGTGTCGCCACTCCCGTGCCGCCCACCACCCCGTGTTTCCGCGGAACCACCGGCAGAAGCATCAGAAAGGTCAGGTTCGCAGTGACAAGCACGAGTCCGGATAAGATCCGGTCCGACATCGAGGCGACCCGGGCGCGGCTCGGCAGCGACCTCGACCAGCTCTCCGACCGGGTCAGCCCGCAGAAGGTCGCCGGTCGCACCGCACAGGACATCAAACGCCGGGTGACCACGGCGACCGAGGCGGTCCGCCCGAAGGTCGCGGCGACGACGGAGATCGCGGCCGAAAAGGCCCGGGACACGGCGGATCAGGCGAAGGCCACCGTACGCCGGCAGCTTGACGCCCACCCGCAGCTCGCCGTGACCGCACAGAAGGCCCGCGCGACGGCCGGCAGCGCCGCGGGTACGGCCACGCAGACCGTGCACAAGCAGCTCGAGGCGCACCCGCAGGTGGCGGCGAAGGCCGGCCAGGTGCGCGACACCGCGGGCAGCGCCCTCACGGCCGGCCGGCAGAAGGCCGCCGACAACCCGCGGGCGGCGGGGTCCGCCGCCGGGCTGGCGGCTCTGCTCGTGATTCTGCTGTTCATCCTCCGGCTCCGGCGGCATTGCGGGATCGACCCGGGGTAGCGGTCCCCGACGCTCTCGGCGGCGCTCGCCACACTCGGCCCGGCGGCGCGCGATCTGGCCGCTCTGGTGGGCGTCCACCTGCTCGCCGACTGTAACTCCAAGTAATCAACTGCGCCGCTCGGCGCCCGTCAAGCCGGGAAGCGCGACGGGCGAGGGCGACGGACTACGGGTCAGATGAGACGGTCAGGGGCACGCGAGCCTGGCGGCCCGCCCGTGGCGCCACGGGTTCTCTCCCGGACGAGCACGGCTGCCGGGAGGAACGCGGACTTCGGCCGAGAGCCGGCCGGAGCGAGGAAGGAGGAGCTGGTGGGACAGATCGAGGTCGTCGTCAGGCGGGTCGTGCCGGGCACCCCCGAGCAGGTTGTCGCGAAGCTCGCGGACTACCAGGGCGCCCGCGCCCGAGCCTGGCCAGAGAACGTCTCCGAGTACCGGGTGTTGGCGGGGGGCCACGGTGCCGGGACCCGCATCGCCTATCGGCTCCAGGCAACCCGCAAGCGGGTGCGTCAGATCGACGCGACCGTCTCCGTCCCCGATGCGAGCACTCTCGTCGAGGCGGACCAGAACTCCTCGCTGTGCACCCGCTGGCACATCGTCCACGGCTCCGGGCCGGACCAGAGCCTGGTCACGGCGACGACGACCTGGGACGGTGCGGGCGGTGTCGGCGGCTTCTTCGAGCGCGCGTTCGCCCCCATCGGCGTCCGCAAGCTGCACACCGCGGTCCTGRACAAGGTTGYCGGACAGTCCGGGGGCTAGGATCCGGCCGCCGAGCGGTGCAGGGTCGGCCATACTTCCCGCGTCGGCCCCGCCGCCATCAAACCTGCCCGGCCCATCAAACCTGCCCGGCCCACCGAACCCGGCCGGCGAGCCGGACCCGGCCGGGCTGGGGCGAAGCCCCGTTAGACGTACATGTACATCCGCACGGTCGTGCCAACCCGGGTCGACCGGAGCTGGACGAGATCGCACAGCTGGTTGACGAGCCACAGCCCGCGGCCGCCGCCCAGGGACAGGTCCGGGCGGCGGCGTCCGGCCAACCGGTCGTACAGCCGGCCGCCGTCGCGGACCTCGCAGATCAGGCAGGCGTCGTCCGTCCAGAGGCGGACCGCTCCGTGGCCCCCGCCGTGGTGCACGCTGTTCGTGGCGACCTCGTGCACGGCCAGCTCGAACTCGCCGGTCCGCTCGGCGCCCAGGCCCCAGGCCAGGGCGACCCGGATCACCTCGGCGCGGACGTGCCCCAAGTCGCGCGGGCCGAAGGCGAACTCGACGCGGGGAACGCCGAGGTCCGGCAGGGCCTCGGCCAGCGGGTCGGGGCCCGGACTCGCGACGGCGGACCCGGGCGGTCGATACCGGGAACTGATCCGGCCCAGCCCGCCCTCCACCACCGCGGGATGGGTGCGCCAGATCTCGTCAACGAGCGCCGGGCCGATCCGGCCCACGTCATAGAGGCACCGCAGCCGCCACGCCGGCGGCGCGGCGAACGCCTCGTTGAGCAACGCCTCGTGCAGCATGGATTCCCGCCGCTCCGGGCCGGACCGGGCCAGCCATGTCGGCTCGCCGATCCCCCGTACCAGCCGACCGCGCTCGACACCGAGATCCAGAAAATCCTGCCAGGCCGGAATAACCCGGGCCGGGTTACGACCAAGCTCGGCCATATCGAGAAAAGAGACGCGCTGCGCGGCCCGACCGAGGGCTGCGCGTAACTGGCGTATCCGCGGCTGTGTCACGGCTACCAGGACGGCCTCGTCGACCGCGAGTCCGGCGAGCACGAAATCGCGCGTTGCGCTGAGGAAACCGGCGTCGCCCTGATACAGGAAAGCCTCGTGCCGAATCCCGTCGGCCCCACTTCCACCGGTGACCGGGCCACAGATGGAGCCCAGGGTGCTCCCGTGGCTCACTTCACACCCCGGCGCGGCAAAACGCGGGTCGCCCCCGTGGGAACCCACCCGCCCACTCACCGCGACCTCGGCGGCGGAATGCCGAGAATACACGCGGCCCGCGCCGGCAGCCCCGTCCCCAGTGTGCACGGGCACATCGTAGGTCATGCCGAACCAATGGGATATACCCCGCAACGCAATCAGACCGCCCAGCTCGTCAGAGCTGGTAGCGGAAACGACCCGACCAGCCCGGAACCGGTTCTCCGGCCGGGCGGACCACGCCGGGCCGGGCCGGTCGCCGCCGTGACCGCGCCACGCGGGGACGATGCCCGAGACCAGGAGGCCGGCGCTCGAGACCAGGAGGCCGCGGGAACGCGGGAACGCGGGAACGCGCACCGGGACCGCCGCCCGCGGGCGGAAAACCTCGTGATCACCCGTAGTCTCGCAGTCAGGGCGTCGGCGCGGGTCTCACCGCGCGGCGCCCGAGCGACGACGCGGCCGACCCCGGCCCGGCGACCGAAGATCGACGAGAAGGCGGATCAGGGATTGTGACGACGACATCTGTCCCGCAGCGTTCCATCCATCAGCGGATCGCCGAGGAGCTCGGCGTGCGCCAGGGGCAGGTGACGGCGGCGGTCGACCTGCTCGACGGTGGTGCCACCGTGCCCTTCATCGCCCGCTACCGCAAGGAGGCGACCGGCACCCTCGACGACACGCAGCTGCGCACGCTGGAGGAACGGCTGCGTTACCTGCGGGAGCTGGAGGATCGGCGCGCCGCGATCCTCGAATCGATCCGGTCGCAGGGCAAGCTGGACGACRCCCTGGAGGCGCAGATCCTCGCCGCCGACTCCAAGGCCCGGTTGGAGGACATCTACCTGCCCTTCAAGCCGAAGCGGCGGACCAGGGCGCAGATCGCCCGGGAGGCCGGCCTCGAACCGCTGGCGGAGAGCCTGCTGGGCGACCCCTCGCTCGACCCGTACGCCACGGCGACGGCCTACGTCGATCCGGAGAAGGGTGTGGCCGACGCGGGTGCCGCGCTGGAGGGGGCGCGGGCGATCCTCGTCGAACGGTTCGCCGAGGACGCCGACCTGATCGGCACGCTGCGCGAGCGGATGTGGTCGCGTGGTGTCCTGGTATCCCGGGTCCGGGAGGGCAAGGAGGAGGCGGGGGCGAAGTTCTCGGACTACTTCGACTTCTCGGAGCCGTTCACCTCGTTGCCGTCGCACCGCATCCTCGCGGCGTTCCGGGGGGAAAAGGAGGAGATCCTCGACCTGACCCTCGAACCGGACGTGCCGGYGGAGCCGGACGCCGCCCCGCCGCCCGGGYCGACCGACTACGAGACGCGGATCGCCGAGGCGTTCGGGATCTCCGACGCGGGCCGACCGGCGGACCGGTGGCTCCTCGACACGGTCCGCTGGGCCTGGCGCACCCGCATCCTCGTGCACCTCGGCATCGATCTACGGATGCGGCTGTGGACGGCCGCCGAGGACACCGCCGTGCGGGTGTTCGCGGCGAACCTGCGTGACCTGCTGCTCGCGGCGCCGGCCGGAACCCGGGCGACCATGGGTCTCGACCCGGGGTACCGCACCGGAGTGAAGGTCGCCGTGGTCGACCCGACCGGCAAGGTGGTCGCCACCGACACCATTCATCCGCACGTCCCGGCGCGGCGGTGGGACGAGTCGATCGCCACCCTGGCCCGGCTCGCCCGGGAGCATCGCGTCGACCTGATCTCGATCGGGAACGGGACGGCCTCCCGGGAGACCGACAAGCTCGCCGAGGACCTCATCCGCCGGCACTCGGAGCTGTCGCTGACGAAGGTGACGGTCTCGGAGGCGGGGGCGTCGGTGTACTCGGCGTCCGCCTACGCCGCGGCGGAGCTTCCGGGGCTCGACGTCTCACTGCGCGGGGCCGTGTCGATCGCCCGGCGGCTGCAGGACCCGCTCGCGGAGCTGGTGAAGATCGACCCGAAATCGATCGGGGTTGGGCAGTACCAGCACGACCTGTCCGAGTCCCGGCTGTCGTCGTCCCTGGACGCGGTGGTCGAGGACTGCGTGAACGCGGTGGGGGTGGACGTCAACACCGCGTCCGCCCCGCTGCTGACCCGGGTGTCCGGAATCGGGGCGAGCCTCGCGGAGAGCGTGGTGCGCCACCGCGACACGCACGGGCCGTTCCAGACCAGGGCCGCCCTGAAGGACGTCCCCCGCCTCGGRCCGAAGGCGTTCGAGCAGTGCGCCGGCTTCCTGCGCATCCCCGACGGGGACGACCCGCTGGATGCCTCCAGCGTGCACCCCGAGTCCTACCCGGTGGTGCGGCGCATCCTCGCGGCGACCAGCGGCGACCTCGGCTCCCTCATCGGCAACGGGGCGGTCCTGCGAGCCCTGAAGCCGAGCGAGTTCGTCGACGACACCTTCGGCCTGCCGACCGTCACCGACATCCTCGCCGAGTTGGAGAAGCCCGGCCGTGACCCGCGGCCGGCCTTCAGGACGGCGGCATTCACCGAGGGGATCGAGACGCTCGCGGACCTGGTCCCCGGCATGACCCTGGAGGGGACCGTCACGAACGTCGCCGCGTTCGGGGCCTTCGTCGACATCGGCGTTCACCAGGACGGCCTGGTGCACGTGTCGGCGATGTCGAAGAACTTCGTCAGCGATCCGCGCGAGGTCGTCAAGCCCGGCGACATCGTGACGGTGAAGGTTCTCGACGTCGACATCCCCCGCAAGCGGATCTCGCTGACGCTGCGGCTGGACGACGAGGCCGGTGCCGGGGGCCCGGGCCGCCGGGACGGCGAGGGTGACCGGCGGGGAGCCGCGGGTGCGGGCGCCGGACGCGGCGGAAGCCGTGATCATGGTGATCGGCGGAATGGCGGCCGGGGCACCGCGAGTGCGGGCGCCGGACGCGGCGGAAGCCGTGATCATGGTGATCGGCGGAATGGCGGCCGGGGCACCGCGAGTGGCGAACGCGGTGGTGCCGGCGGGCGCGGTGCCGGTGGTGCCGGCGGGCGCGGTGCCGGTGGCAGGAACGGTTCCGGTGGCCGCGGTGGATCCAGCGTGCCGGACGGCGCGATCGCCGAGGCGCTGCGCCGGGCCGGCATCGTCAACGGCGACCAGATCACTCTCGGTGAGTCCGGCCGCAAGCGCGGCTGACCCACTGACCAGGTGACGGGTGGGGCCGGTGGGTCGGGCCGGTGGGAATCACCGGCTCCGGTGYCGCCCACCGACCCCACCCACCTGGCCCCCAGGGGTGCTTCGCGGATCGACGGTACGGATCCCCGAAGCACCCCGACGGCGGGCGAAGCCCGGTGCCGCCAGAAATACGGCATCGTCAGAAATACGGTGCCGTCAGAAAGAACCGATGATGATGCCGGTAATGGTGAGTCGATACTCGAAGGCGCTGAACAGCAGGGTGCGGCAGGCGGATATCACGCGACTTCGGTGAGCAGTCCGGTGGCAACATCGAAGATGAAGCCGCGGATGGCGTCGGTATGCGGGATGAACGGGCTCGCCTTGATCCGCGCAATCGACTGGCGTATGTCTTCGGCCAGGTCGGTAAACGACTCCACGGCCCATTCTGGTTTGATCCCGGTCTCRTCCTGGATCGAGCGTTTAAAATCGTCGTCGGTGAAGGTCAGCATGCCRCAGTCGGTGTGGTGGATCAGGATGATCTCGCGGGTGCCGAGCAGGCGCTGGCTGATCGCGAGGGAACGGATCTCGTCGTCGGTGACGACGCCRCCGGCGTTGCGGATGACGTGAGCCTCGCCGTCGCCCAGGCCAAGGATCGCGTAGACGTTGAGCCGTGCGTCCATGCAGGCGACGGCGGCGATGTGCTTGGACGGCGGCAGCGGAAGCGGCCCGGCGAAGGTCTTCGCGTAGGCGGCGTTGTTGGTCAGGTAGTCGTCGGTGACGGACATGGGTCCTTCCCGGGGGCGGATCGGTGGTGGAGGCCGGAGGTTCAGGCGGGATCCGCCGGTTCAGGCAGGATCCGCCGTGCCGGTCCAGGAGGCACGGAACGCCGCGGTGGTCGCGGCGACGGTGGTGGCGACCTCGGCCGGGCTGGCCGGGTTCGGGGCATTGTCGAACAGGGCCGCCAAGCCCGCGACGGCCTTCTCCGCGCGGGGGCGCCAGTTTTCTTCCCAGGCGGCGAGAACCGCGGCGTTGTCGGGGCGTCCGGCGATGGCGTGGCGGGCCAGGGCCGCGCTCCACGCCCGGCTGCGGGCGCCGTCGACGCCGGACTCGCGCAGCAGCTGGGCGGTCAGGCCGTCGCCGTTGGCGTCCGCGAGATCGGCGAGGGCGGTCTTGAGCAGGGTGTCGAGCGCCGGCTTGACGACGAGGTTCAGTGCCGTGAAGGCCTCCGCCCAGTCGTAGGCGACCAGCAACCGCTCCAGCGCCTCTCGGGCGGGTTGCCAGGCCGGGTCGTCTTCCCAGAACCGTCGGGTGACCCGGCTGTCGGCGAGGTCGGCGCCGTGGACCAACGACAGCGCCTTGGCCCGGTAGGCGATCCACTGCAGAGCGCGCAGTTCGTCGGCGGCCTGGAAGAACGCGGCGTTGCTGACGTAGGCGCTGGGTCCGAGTTGGCCGACGTACAGGCTGGTGATCTGCAGCACGTGGAACAGGTAGCGGGCGGGCAGGTAAAGCCGCGCGAGGACGCCCACCCAGACCGGGTCCAGGCCGGCATCCGCATCGAGGGCCTCGAAGTGGTCGACGACACCTTCGGCGTAGATCTCCCGGTCGTGCTGCAGGGCGATGTAGCGGCGGTAGTTGAGCTGGGCGGGGTCGCGGAACTCCTCCCAGTCCACGCCCCGCAGCGGCGAGCCCTCGCGGTAGCGCAGGTACCACCGGTTGATCGGACTGTTGGGATCAAGGTCGAACGGGGCCGGCTGCCGCCCGAAGTGGTAGTGGAAGTGGCCGGTGACGGTCTCGTACTCGTTGGGCTTGCGGCGGGCCCCGTCGAACACACTCCAGGTGCGCAGAGGCCTCGCCGTGGGGGAGGTGGTCATCCTCAGTCCTTCCGGTCCAGGTACCAGACGAGTTCGTCGTCGCTCACGTACCGCATCCGCCCGGCAAAGCCGGCGAGGGCGGGTTCGAGGGTGGCGAGCGGGACGGACCGGCCGGCGGCCTCCTCCAGGCTGGTGCGGGTGACCCGCAGGAAGCGGGGCGCGTTGATGCGCACGTAGCCGTTGCGGTCCTCCACGACCAGCGTCTGGTCGGGGTTGTCCTTCTCGATCGCGGCGTGCAGTGCCTCGACGACGTCCGGATCGAATCCGCGGACGATGGGGCCTACCAGGCGGCTGGAGTCGGCGGTCATGAAAATCGTCTCCCCGTCGGGGCCGCGGTCGCATCGCCACGGCAGCGGTGGTAGTGACGTCGGCCGTCGGGTGGGATCCCGACAATGATCCGCTCGCCGTCGGCGCGCACCGGGAAGCTGTACAGCCGGCAGTCGCTCGGGTTGAGGCTCTCGCCGGTCGCCAGGTCGAACTCCCAATGATGCGCGGCGCAGGTGAGCACCCCGTCCTCGACGGCGCCGTTGACCAGCGGGAACCGCGAGTGCGGGCACACCGCCTGGTACGCCCGTAGCGCCCCGCCGGGCAGGTGTGCCAGCAGCACCTGCTCGGCGCCCGCGGTCACCTCGAGCACATCGCCTTCCCACACCTCGTCCAGCGAGGCGACGTCGGTCCACGCCACTGTGGTGCCACCCGCCGACGCACCACCCGCCGACGCACCACCCGCCGACGCACCACCCGCCAACGCGCTACTCATCGAAGAAGGCTTCGACATGGTCGAGCGGGCCGACGCCGGCCTCGCCGATGCGCGCCTCGCGGGCGAGCACCTGACCGTTGTGGCGGATCCCCACCGGCGCGTCGCTGGCCGGCAGACGCCGGCCCACAACGTGGTGAGCGATCTTTTGGCCGACGACCTCGACGGTGTCGGCGTCGTCCACCGCCACCAGCAGCGACACGAAGTCGTGTTCGAAAACCGCGCTCAGCGGCAGCAGAGCCATCGGGCCCCCTCGGAGTGCTCGTGGACGTACTCGTGGACGTACTCGTGGCAGTGCTCCCGCGCTCCGGGGGTCACCTGTGCCCAAGACGTCATCGCCGTGCCGCCCTGGCGCCGGTTGCGCCCGCCGCCGCGGCCTGCGCCCAGGCGTAGCCGGTGGCATCCTGTCCCTGCTCGGCCGGCGACAGCCCCATGTAGGCGAGCACGCCGCCGAGGTCGGGCGGGCYGATCTCGCCGGCGAGGAACCGGTCCACCAGCGACCGGTGCCCGGCGAACCGCTCCGGACGCCGCGCGAAGATCCACTTGCAGGGTTCCGAGCAGAACAGGTAGTCACGGCCCCCGTGGGTGTGGCGCAGCGGAGCGGCCGAGGCCAGCGCGCCGGCCTCCACGCCGGCGGCCCGCACGATCGGCAGCTGGCACAGATTGCACACCAACGGCAGCGTCTCCGGGAAGGTGGCCTCGACCTTCCCCGCGCGGATGTTGTCGCCGATGACATCCCAGTACTTGCCGAACGTGCGGTTCCAGCCCGGGTACTTCTCCTCCAGCCACACCCGCTCGTCCGCCGAGACGCCGGCGTCCGGGTTCCACCAGACCGTCGGCCGCCAGTTCCACACCCCGAGGTGAATCGCGTGGTGGTACCAGGTGAGTTCGTTGACGAACTCCTCCCAGTACCACGGATACTCCAGGCCAAAGTCCCGGAACTGGTCGGAGAACTGCTTGATCACCCACTCTTCGATGAATTCCTTGAACGACATCGTCCGATGCTCGAGCGGGGTGTAGTAGTCCATCGACAGGCCGGTCAGCAGCGCGAACACCCGCCATGACCGCCAGAACATGTGATCGATGAGGAACTGGCCCCAGTCCTTGTGGCCGCCCTCGGCAAGGATCTTGATGGTCGGCTCGCCCTGCTGGGCATGGCGGGCCTCGTCCGTCTGGATACTGGAGATCAGCGAWCCGAACTCCAGGTCGCCCACCTTGATCGCGTCGGCCGCCATGCCGAGGAACTGCAGGTTCGTGAAACCGGTCTCAAGGGTGAAGGTGAGCTGYAGCGCGATCGACAGCGCGTCGTTGGCGACGAACATGTCGTCGAACAGCTGCCGGACCGCGAGCACGATCCAGTCGTTCGTGTGGAACGCCTTGAGCGCCCAGTCGGCCCGCGGCTCCTTCCCGATCAACCCATAGGGGAAGAACGCCTGGATCTGGCCGTGCCGGACCTCGTCGAGCGTGCCGAACGTCGCCGTATTGCGCCACGCCGCCGCCCGCCCGAACCGGCCCATCCGCGCCTCACCGATGGAGGCGAGGTACTCCGGCATCGTGATCGCGCCGTAGTGCGCCAGGATCACCGACTTCCATCCCGGGTCGAGCTTCTCGAACAGCGCCGAGCGGGCGATCGCGTTCTTGACCGAGTACGTCGTGGTGTCCTTCGTCACCTGGTTGTGCACGTACTCCCGATAAGTGATCTTGTATGGCTCGTCCCAGGCCAGCCACCCCTCGGCTGGGACCCGGCCCGTCCCCGACAGCTCCTCTGGGAAGACGTCCTGCTCGGACACATAGCCAAACGACCAGTTGGTGTCGCGGGCAAGATCGTACCRGTCACTGCGGGCAAGCTTCGGCATGCTCGCCTCCTTGGTGTTCCCCCACGGACGCGAACCGAACCCGCCCGGTCCGGCGACGCTCCCGCGCCGCACGGCCCAACCCGGCATCGGCCGCTATCTCGACAATTTCAGTCGACAAGGAGAACTATGTGCGGGACGACCTTTGATGTCAAGGACTCCTAACGATCCGGTCCGGGCGGATCGGATTGCTAAGGTCCACTCGCGGGTTCCGACCTTCCCCGTTACGACCCTCGCGGCGGGTCGGCCGTCGCGAACCCGGGAAAGTCCCAACGGCAGGAGGCAGCGGTGCTGGCGATACACGCGGCGTTCGGACCGTGCGCGTGAGACCGCCCGGCACCCCCGAGGAACGCCACCCCGGACTCGACGCGAAGATCGTGGCCGCCCTCGACCGGATCGGCGAGGCCCTGCAGGTGCTCGCCCGCCGCCTGGCCGAGGCGCACGACCTGTCCCCCACCCAGCTTCGGGTCCTCGCCCGCATCTATGCGGGACCACCCCCGCCGGCCCGAACCAGCGCGCTGGCACGTGAACTCGACGTGGCCGACCCCACCGTCAGYGACGCCGTGGCGGCCCTGCGCCGCAAAGGGCTCGTAGGCCGCCAGCAGGACCCCGCCGACCGGCGTCACTACCGGCTACACCTCACCGCCGACGRCCAACGGACCGCGCACGCGGTCTCCCGGTGGACCGCCCCGGTCGAGGTAGCGACCTCCAGGATCCCCCGCCCGGACGGCGAGCACCTGCTCGCAACCCTCCTGGACCTGCTGGAATGCCTGCACGCCGAACATCTGATCAGCGTGACGCGCGCGTGCACCACCTGCCGGCACTTCGAACCCGCACCCCGCCACGCCCGACCCGCCCGCCACGCCCAACCCACTGTTCACCGCTGCGCGTTCTTCGACTACCGCCTCGGACCGTCCGACATCCGGGTCGACTGCCCGGAACACCTCACCCAGGAGGAGTTCGCCCGCCGCGGCGCCGCGGGCGGCCGGTAACACCGAACGGGGCCAACCGGGTCATGCACGTCAACGTCCACAGCGCCGCGGTCGGCCTGCCCGACGGCACGCCTGCGGGGTCCGTTGTCGACAGCTCACCGATCAGCTGCGCGAGGAGGGGGCCTGCGGGCCCATCATCACGAGACACTAGTCGGGGTAGGGCACCTCGGCGCGTGCCTTCTGGAGTGCGGCGGCCCACCAGGCAAGCTGGTTGAACAACGTCTTGGCGTAGCCGGGAGCGTCGGGATCAGCTGGCCGGCCAGCATCCCAGTTCACGAAGTAGTTCGGGAATGCCAGCCCGTCGCGAATGGTCACCGCGTGCAGCTCGGTGAGGACGTTCTCCAGGTGCAGGACCGCGTGCCGACCACCCGCCGCGCCGCCGTAGCTGACAAAAGCGACCGGCTTCGCGGTCCACTGGGTGAAGTGCCAGTCGATGGCAGCCTTCAGTGACGCCGGGTAACTATGGTTGTATTCGGGGGTTACTAGGACGAACGCGTCCGCGGCGTCGAGTCGCGCGGTCAGGGGTGCCATGCCCGCCGGGCGCGGGTATGAGTCTCCGGCGTACTTCGGCGACGCGGCGGGCAGGGATAGGGGGATCTCAAAGTCGGCGAGGTCGACGACCTCTACGTCGAAGCTCCCATGCGCGGAGGCCTGTTCGGCGACCCATGAGGCCACGACCGGTCCGAACCTCGCCTCGCGCACGCTGCCGACGACGATGACAAGTTTGCTGGTTTCGCTCATGCGTCACATGTTCGGTCGCGCCGGCAGCGGCAGCCAGACCGAGCGCAGGCTGGCCCTGATAGGGCCAGCCTCGGACGGCGTACCGAGGCCGTGCCGGTCTTACAGTGAAGAGCGTGAGTACGCCGCTGGGTGACTTCCTCCGCGCCAGGCGCGATGCCACCCGGCCCGAGACGCTCGGCCTGCCGGCAGGCCCCCGGCGCCGCGTCCCGGGGCTACGGCGGTCGGAGCTGGCTTCGCTGGCAGGAATCAGCGTTGAGTATCTCGTCCGGATCGAGCAGGGGAGCGACCGCAACCCATCGGCCTCCGTCGTCAACGCGCTCGCCGACGCGCTGCGCCTCGACGTCTCCGAGCGGGAGCACCTGYGCTACCTGGCCAAGATCGCTGCTGGCGTGTGTATCGGCCCGCTCACCCAACCTCGGCTGGAGGTCAGGCAGACAGTGCTCAAGCTGCTCGACCAGCTCGAGCCAGGGATCGCACTGGTCACCAACCGCCTGGGTGACATCCTCGCGTACACCAGTGGCTTCGACCTGGTCGCCCGACCGTCGGGGCTGCTCGATACCGACAGGCCCAACCTCACGCGCTTCGTCTTCACCGACAGGCGCGCCCGCGAGGTCTTCCCGGAATGGGATCAGATCGCCGACGAACGAGCCTTCGACCTGTGGCACGGCCCGTCGGCCGAGCGCTCGGCCCAATTCAGGGCGGAACTCGCTCCGGTCGCCGGCGACGACTTCACCCAGCGACTGAACCGGCACGCGCTACCACGGCGCGGTCCGCTGCGGTGGACACACCCCGTGGTTGGTGAACTGCGGCTTGACCGCGAGGTCCTGGAGCTCCCACCCGCCGATGCTCAGCAGCTGGTGGTATTCCTTCCCGCCGACGACACGACCGCCGACACGTTGAACCGGTTGCGCAGGAGGGGCGGTACCAGCCTGCGTGCCGTCAACTGAGCAAATATGGCGGCACGCCGCCACTCTTATCGAAGTCAAGCAGGTCCAGGTGTCCCCGTGGAGCAGTACCCGCGGGGGCTCGGTGTTCTCCGGCATCTGATCGCCGCGATCGACCGACCTGCCAGCATGATCGATCCTGGGCTCGCCCGCCACATCCGCGACGACTGTCCGATACGACACTGACGTAACGGTATGGTTGGTTTTCGTGGTACCGGAGCGCCARGAAGGACCGAGGGACCCGATGGAACGTGCAGCGTGACGGCCCGGCAGCGAGGTCGGGCCGGGTACCGGGCTCGCCCGGGCAGGCCGTTATGGATGCCGCTGACCGCACTGACGATGGTGATGGCTGTTGTGCTGGGCGTGGCGGCCTGCTCGGATCAGCCCGAGCGTCCCCGCGCTCCGCGGCCGTCACCAACCACCACGCCCCCCTCCGCCGTGGAGCCGGCACCGTCCGGGCTGGGCTGGGTATCCGGCGCCAATGGAAACTTCCCGGCAGACGTGACCGCGTGGGCGGCGTGGACCCGCCGTCCCGTCGACCTCGCGATCGTTTTCACGGACCGCGCCAACTGGCCGAGCATCACCACGGCGTCCTGGCCGGTCGGGGCGTTCACCCGGGCAGCCTTTCCCGGGGAGCTGTCGGTGGCGCAACCGCTGTACCCGCAGAACGGCAATGAACAGGCGTGCGCTCGCGGTGAGTACGACGGCTACTGGGCSCAGTTCGGGCAGACTCTGTCGAAGTACGGCCGCGGCGACGCCTACGTGCGCCTCGGCTGGGAGTTCAACGGGGACTGGTTCTGGTGGCACGTCCGGGATCCGCAGGCGTGGAAAAGCTGCTTCCAACACGCCGCCACCGCGATCCGGTCGACCGCTCCGCACGTGAAGATCGACTGGAACATGACCGCGCACCGCGACAGCCTGCCCGGCAGCGGCGCGGACGTCTGGTCCGCCTACCCCGGCGACGCCTACGTCGACGTCGTCAGCATCGACTCCTACGACTCCTATCCGGCGTCCACGACGGAGCAGGTCTGGACCCGGCAATGCCAGCAGCGTTCCGGGCTGTGCACCGTCGCCGCCTTCGCCCGCGCCCACGGCAAGCGGTTCGCCGTCCCCGAATGGGGACTGGTGCGCTCGACCGGCGGTGGCGGCGACAACCCGTTCTACATCGAGAAGATGCACGAGTTCTTCGCGGCGAACGCCGGACTCCTCGCCTACGAGGCCTACTACAACAACGCGGAAGCTGACAACGTGCAATCCTCCCTGCACAACCCGAACCTGAGCCCGAACAGCTCCCGCCGCTATCTCGGCCTGTTCGGAAAGGACTGACGGCGGCGCCGGCGCGGACGTGGCCGTCGGCGACGTGTCCGCCTGCCAGCAAGCCGAGGGTGATCCCCGGGGGCTCTGTTGCGTTACGGGGAAGCTGGGCATGCCAGCGGGCCGGGGCGTCTGTCGGTCAGATAGCGGTAGCGAGTTCGGTGAACGCGGCGGCCAGCCTCAGCTGTGGGTTGCTGTCGATCCCGAGTTCGGAAGTGGCCGCGGCGGACGTTCTGGACTAAGGCGTGTCCGGCGCTGAGAGTTTGGACCGAGCGCAGCCATTTCAGCCCGCGCGGCGTCGTGCTTTGAGTCGGCCGTGGTCGGCTTCGATCCGGTTGTTCTCCCGGGCGGCGTCGACATGGCAGGCATCCCAGGCAGCAGCTCGTCGAGGAGCCTCGGGTAGACAGGTGCCTTATCGGTGGTGATCGCCACCGGCCGCCGACCATGCGTCAGCGCCCGAACGAACGAACCGTCAGGACCGCGACGGCGCCCGCCAACTGCTGGTCGACCACTACTTCACCGCCCCCAGCTGCCGGTTCCTGTTCGTGGACGACGTAGCTGAGGACAGCCTTGACCGGGGCATGCCGGGAAGGGCGGGAGCAGTCCTGACGTACGCGGGTCTTCGCGTCCGAGAGTCGTAGGCCCAACGCTACCGGCCACCGGACAGCCTGCTCACGTTCCTCGACAACCTCTGTCCTGTCTGGTGGCGGGCAGGTTCGTGGCCGGCCGAGGGCCGTGGAGCGGGACGGAGGTCTCGTAGTAGTCCGAGCATACGGCGGGTTCGCCGGCCGGTTCGTGACCTGGGCCGCCACCGTCATGAAGACCACCGTGGAGATCGTCCGGAAGAAGGAAGGACAGAAAGGCTTCCAGCCGCTTCCGAAGCGGTGGGTGGTGGAACCGCACCCTGGCCTGGATCGCCGGCCACCGCCGCCTCGCTCGGGACTACGAACGCGACCCGGCCAGCTCTGCCACCTTCGTCCACTGGGCCATGATCCGCACCATGGCCCGTCGTAAACATTCAGCTTCATTGTTGATGTTGCTGTGAGTGGTTGGCGCTCGTTCCGGGTCCGACTGTTGGCTGATGTGTGGCGCATCGGATCTGGT
>NZ_MRUJ01000162.1:0-6593 GCF_002099325.1 Frankia sp. KB5
CGGGTCGTGTGCGGCTGCGGGCGCCGTCATGTGGCCGCCCGGCCCGGCGGGGTGACCGGGCTCGGCGTCGTAGCCCGCCGCCTCGACGATCTTGACCTGCTCCGCGAGGTCCTCGCCTACCTGGTGCTTCTCACGGAGCCGATCGACGGCCTGCCCGGCTGGTGGTGCCCCCACGGCCCAGCCGCACGAAGGCCGGCCCGCCCGGTGGGCATGGCAACCACGGGATCGCCCACGGCATCACGGGCCCCGCCGCGCTTCTGGCCCTCGCCCTGCTCGACGGCGTCCGAGTCGACGGACAGGAACAGGCGCTCAGGACGATCTGCCAGTGGCTCGATACCTGGCGGCGGCCAGCCAGCGAAGGATCGTGGTGGCCGGAGTTCGTCACGCTCGACGACCTCGACCGCGGCGAGCCCCGCCAACGCGGCCCGCTGCGGCCGTCGTGGTGCTACGGCGCTCCGGGTATCGCCCGCACCCAACAGCTCGCCGCCCGCGCCCTCGGCGACACCACCCGCGAGCACCTCGCTGAAACGGCGTTCGCCGCCTGCATCCGCGACCCGGCCCAACTGGCCCGGCTCACTGAACCCGGCCTCTGCCACGGGACCGCCGGGCTACTCGCCACCGCACGCCGGATCGCGGCCGACGCGCGAACCCCTATCGCCCTCGCACCGCTGCTGCGTCTGCACCAGGACACCGCCGCTGCGGCGGACGCATCCCCTGGCTTCCTCGACGGGTCGGCCGGGGCCGAGCTCGCCGTGGCCGGGACCACGACGTCTTGGGACGCCTGCCTCCTGCTTTGCTGACCGGAAGGCCCGACATGCACGAGACCCCATGGAAACAGCTGAACATCCGCTACCCCGGCCCGCAGCCCCGCGGGCGGGAAGACCAAGCCATCGGTCACCTGGCGCGCATCCTGCCCCGCGCCGAGGCGGACGGGCTCATCACCTCCTGGTTCTTCATCCGCAAGGGCGCCTGGCGCATCCGCTACCTGACCGCGCAGGACACGGACGGCCAGTACGACACGACCACCGACCGCCCCCACGCGCTGCTCACCGATGGAGTCCGCTGGACCGCCGACATCTACGAGCCAGAGGTCCACGCCTTCGGCGGCCCCGCCAGCATGAACGCCGCCCACGAGCTGTTCCACCACGACAGCAACCACCTGCTGTCGTTCCTCGCCACCAACCCGACCGACCGGCGCGAACACTCCCTCGTGCTGTGCACGGCGCTCATGCGCACCGCAGGACTCGACTTCAACGAGCAAGGAGATGTCTGGGCACGGATCGCAGAGCAGCGCTCGGTCTTCGCCAACCCGCCGTCGGACCCGCAGGTCTGGGCCTCCTTCACAGGCGACGTCCACCGTCTCCTCGTCGGCGAAGCCCGCGCAGACCTCCTCGGCAGCTGGCTCGACGCGTTCGAGGACGCGGGCGGAACGCTCCGGAAGCTCCGCGAAGAGGGCCAGCTTACCCGTTGGATACGTGCCATCATCGCACTACACGTGATCTTCCACTGGAACCGGCTCGGCCTCCCCGCCCGCGCACAGGCCATCCTCGCGACTGCCGCCCGGCAAGCCGTCCTCGGTCCCGCCCATCACCTTGATCGGCTACGCCCTGACCATCCCCGGCTCCTACGCTCAGGGTCCGCCCTGTGACACCTTCTAGCGTCGCCGTGCGCGCCGCCGTAGGGAGACTTCGTCGATGGGTCCCGGCGTCAGACCTCGCCAGCCTGCGGGGGCCCGAGATGGCCGGTCACTTCCACCCAGTCGGGCTCACGGTCCGTGCCACGGGCCACGACGACCATCAACCGCCGCCCGACGGCAACCTGGAGCCGATCGAAGTCGCGGCTGGCGGCGCCACGCTGCCGGCGGTAGGCGCCCAGCTGCGCGGGTTCCAGCGGCCGGTCGAGGACGCCGAGGAAAAGGCGCAGGTTGGAAGGGCCGACCAGATCCGCGGTCACCCACTCCCCGCGCACGGTCCGGCCGAAGGCACCATGTTCCCGGCCCCGCGTCGGTGGCGGCGCGGTCGCGAACAGCCGATCCTCAAGCGCCGCCGCCCTCGCCATGGCCCGGTTCCGATCCGGCGGGATCTGCCCTGCCCGAGCCGGCCCGCTGGGCGCATCAGGACTCGGCGCGTACGAAGCCGCGCTGGCCGGGGGCCTGATATCGAACAGGTCGACATCGTCGGTGATGACTGCGTTACCGCCGTCCCGGACGAGCTGGTAGCCGTCGACGGCGGAGTCCGCGATGGACGGATCGAATCCGGCGCGGACCAGGTCAGTCCGCTGGCGACCAGCGCCTGTTCGCCGGCACGGTGCCTGGGCGAGGGCAGATTGTCGGCGTCATCGGCTTTCCCGCCGATGGCGGACAGCTTGACAACCTTCCGGACGCCGTAGGCACGGGCCGCCTGAATCATGGCCAGGTCATGMTCGGCGACCGAGCCGGTGGGGCTCGGAGCGGTCAGCAGGAAGACGCTGTCCACACCAGCGACCGCGCTGTGGAGCGAGTCAGCACGTTCGAAGTCGGCCTGCACGACATCGATCAGCGCGCCATCAGGAAGACGGAGACGGGCTGGTTCTCGCGTCATCGCCCGAATCCGAGCGCCCCGGYCGACTAGGAGGCGCAGCACCTCGYGACCGACGGTGCCGGTCGCACCAGTAATCAAGATCATGGGACCATCGTGGTGGCGACGGACCGCGGTTTCTAGGAAATTCCGGCACACCGGTACAGGAGTTGACCTACGAGAAGCCCCGTCCCCAACGACTACTGTGGTCACCGGCCTCACCCGGGCCGCCTACCACCCGAGCAAGGCCATCCCTCTGTGYATCCAGGTGCGGATCACCATCGGCTTCGTGCCGACGGTGCTCGGGATCGCCGCGGCCTGGGGGCCGGCAGCGACCTGGCCTGCCTGCCGGTCTTCGTGTTCTGCCTGCTCCTGCAGCGCCACATCGTCGGGGGCGTGGCGCGGCGAGGCTCACAGTCGGCTTGTCGACGTCCTGCTCGGCCATRCTCAGCGGGCGCGTCCGCAGCGGCACGATACGTCCCGCGCCCGAGTGGACCACTGCCCCTCGCGGTGCGGAGCTGCCCGCGATGATGAAATGACCGGCCGGCGAGCCGGCGTCGACCGTGTCTCTACTCTACCAATGACAGATACCCTGATCTCCCAATAGCAGCAGGCCGTCAGGTCTGCCAATCCGACCGCCAGCAGGGAGCACCGCACCACGCGGATCGCGATCGTGTTGGACGGCTTGCGCGTGGCGCGTGGCGCGTGGCCGAGGGCCATCTCATGGCCTGGGCGACGGTACTCGGATCGCCGCGGGTAGGCACCGGCCGCCCATGATCCTGTTTACCCGACGGYACGGCGGATGCCGCCGATGACAAGACGCAGGCCGAAGTCGAAGTGCTCCTTCTGGTGYGGAGCAGGGAGATGGTCGAGCGCAGCGAACAGCTGCGGGTGACGTCGTGGACCGACCGGGCCAATGAGCCGTGCGGCGCTCGCGGACGGATCGGGCAGAGCGGCGGCGAGTTGTTCCTCAGTTGTTCCTCAGTGCTGTGACTGACCACGTAGTAAGTGATCGTGTCCGTCGACCACGCGGCATCTCGGCTGGACAGTCCCCCCACGCGGAGAGCGGAGACCAATTGTTCGCCRTACGCCAGCGCGTCGGGCAGGGGAAAGAAGACGCCCGCGAACAGCCGAGCACCGTCGCGGCGAGACAGCCGTGCCTCGTGCAGACGATGAGCGAGTTGGGCGACCTGGTCGTGCCAGGGCTGGCGCTCGTCGAGGTCTGACGTCACTCCGGCCAGCAGCGCGTCGACCATCGCCTCCAGCAGCAATGGCACCGGCAGCGAACCACCGCCGGAACGGCACGACAACACAAACCCCGGATTCACATCAATCAATCACCAGCATTCGACCCGACCGCCAACCGCGACGATGGGCCGGTGAACTCATAGCTGACGCACAGGTGCCGTAAAGGCCAGGTTCAGCTATCCCCGCGATGCTTGCCGCCGTGCAGAATCAGTTGCCATCCGCGAACGGCGGCTCATGATCTCTCCAGTCCGGCTGATCGCGCGCCACCGGTGGGTGGTCGCCACGGTCACGGCAGTCGTCGTCGCCGCGGCGGTCACGACCTACGTGTTCACCCGCGGCGGTTCGTCCGGGCCGGCCGCCTCCTCGTCGCGGACCGTCGCCGCCAGCATCGGGACCATCAAACAGTCGATCACGACGACCGGAACGATCGAACYAGCCACCGAGGCAGCCCTGAACTTCACGGCGGCGGGGAAGGTCACCAGCGTCCTGGTGGGCGAGGGCGACCCGGTTAACGCCGGCCAGCCGCTGGCGACCATCGACTCGGCGTCGTTGACCGCGAGTCTCGTCCAAGCCAAGCTAACGCTGGCGAACAGCCAGGCCAAGCTAGCCTCCGACCAGGACTCCGGGGCGTCCAGCACACAGCTCGCCGTCGATCAGGCCTCGGTGACGACCGCGACCGACGGGGTGTCGACCGCGCAGGCCGCGCTGGACGGCGCGACTCTCACCGCACCGGTCAAGGGTGTCRTGGCGAGCCTGTCCCTGGTGGTCGGCCAGCAGGTGGCGGCATCCTCCGGCGGGAGCGGATCAGGCCAGTCCGGCGGATCCGCGAGCTCGGCAGGCGGGTCCGGATCGGGCGGCGCCGCCTCGTCCGGCCTGGGGTCGGCCGCCGGGTCGGGGTCGGGCTCGGGGTCGGGCTCGGGGTCGGGCTCGGGGTCGGGCTCGTCCGGCTCGTCGTCCGGCGCACAGATCCTGGTGATCAGCACCGACTCGTGGATCGTAAACGCCACCGTGGACTCCAGCGGGGTCGGTCTGATCGCGAAGGGCGACCAGGCGACGATCGTGCCGGGCACGGGTGGCACCGGAGGCGTGCCGATCGGCCGGCTCCCCGGTGGCGGCGGTGGCGGTGGTGGCGGTGGAACTGGCGGTAGCGGCGGGCCGGGAGCCGGTTCCGGTCCCGCGAGCCAGGGCGGTGCGGGCACCTCCGACGCCGGCAGGAACACGGTCTACGGGACGGTGTCGTCGGTCGGCCTCATCGCGTCGAGCTCCGGAGGGACGGCAGCCTTCCCGGTTATGATCAAGGTGACCGGCAGCCCCGGCGGGATGCACGCGGGTGACACCGCGACAGTCTCGTTGACCTACAAGCAGCTCGGCGACGTTCTGGTCGTCCCGACAGCGGCGATCACTCAGGCCGACGGCAAGMCCACGGTCTACGTCCTGTCCAACGGCAGGAAGACCGCCACGACCGTGACGACCGGACCCACCGGAGGCGGCTTCACGCAGGTCGTCTCCGGGCTGTCGGAAGGCGACAAGGTCGTGGTCGACACCCCGCAGGTGGCCACCCGGAGCGGGTCCGGAACCGGCCCGGGCCGGGCCACGGGCCAGGGCGGTACGGGCAGGTTCGGGGGCGGTGCCGGGTTCGGCGGCGGAGGCGGTTTCCCCGGAGGCGGGGGTGGCGGCTCCGCTGGTCGGGGCGGCGGCTTCGGCGGGGGTGGCTGAGGTGGTCGGGACAACGGAAAACGAACTGGCCTGGACGCCGGAGGAACYGGCAGGACAAGAGCAGACAGGACAAGAGCAGGCAGGGCAAGAGCAGGCAAGGTCGGGAGGGACGGCGGGTCCGGCGACGCCGCTCCCGCCGTATTCGGACAACGACACCCTCGTCGTCAACGCCCCTGTCATCGAGCTGGACCAGGTGACCAAGTCCTACCGGGCGGGATCGCTGGACGTCACGGCGCTGCGTGGTGTCTCGGCCCGGATCGGAACCGGCGAGTACGTCGCGATCGTCGGGCCGTCCGGGTCCGGGAAGTCGACGCTGATGCACATCATCGGCTGCCTCGACGTGCTCACCTCGGGCAGCTACCGGCTCTCTGGGGAGGACGTCGGCGGGATGAGCGAGGCCGACCTGGCCGAGATCCGCAACCGCCGGATCGGCTTCGTGTTCCAGCAGTTCAACCTGTTGCCGTCGCTGTCCGCGTGGCGCAACGTCGAGCTGCCCCTGACCTACCGGGGGATGCGCCGCGAGGTCCGCCGGGCGCGGGCCGTCGCGGCACTCGACCGGGTCGGCCTCGCCGACCGGGTTGAGCACCGGCCGGGCGAGCTGTCCGGCGGCCAGCAGCAACGCGTCGCGATGGCCCGGGCGCTGGTCGGCGACCCGTCGCTCATCCTGGCCGACGAGCCGACCGGAAACCTGGACTCCACCGCCACCGGTGACGTGCTGGACCTCCTCGACGAGCTGCACCAGCAGGGCCGGACGATCGTCCTGATCACTCATGAGCTGGACGTGGCGGCCCGGGCGCACCGGGTCGTGCGGATCCGGGACGGCCTGGTCGAGTCCGACACGGCGGCATCCTGATGGGCTGGCTGGAGACGCTGCGCACCGGGTGGGACGCGATCCGCACGCACCGGCTGCGCTCCGGGCTGACTGTGCTGGGCATCCTGATCGGGATCGCCGCGGTGGTGCTCACCGTGGGCCTCGGCGTCGGCACGCAGAACAAGGTCGGATCGCAGATCAGTGCCCTGGGCAGCAACCTGCTCATCGTCTCGCCAGGCAGCTCGACGAGCCCCACCACCGGC
>NZ_MRUJ01000163.1:0-1442 GCF_002099325.1 Frankia sp. KB5
ACGCGTCGCGATGGCCCGGGCGCTGGTCGGCGACCCGTCGCTCATCCTGGCCGACGAGCCGACCGGAAACCTGGACTCCACCGCCACCGGTGACGTGCTGGACCTCCTCGACGAGCTGCACCAGCAGGGCCGGACGATCGTCCTGATCACTCATGAGCTGGACGTGGCGGCCCGGGCGCACCGGGTCGTGCGGATCCGGGACGGCCTGGTCGAGTCCGACACGGCGGCATCCTGATGGGCTGGCTGGAGACGCTGCGCACCGGGTGGGACGCGATCCGCACGCACCGGCTGCGCTCCGGGCTGACTGTGCTGGGCATCCTGATCGGGATCGCCGCGGTGGTGCTCACCGTGGGCCTCGGCGTCGGCACGCAGAACAAGGTCGGATCGCAGATCAGTGCCCTGGGCAGCAACCTGCTCATCGTCTCGCCAGGCAGCTCGACGAGCCCCACCACCGGCCTGCGCGGCGGGTTCGGCTCCGCCTCGACGCTGACCATGACGGACGCGGCCGCATTGTCGTCACCGGTCTCCACACCGGACATCGTCGGGGTCGCCCCGGTCAAGCAGGGCCAACTGACGCTGGTGAACGGGGCCACGAACTGGACGACGACGGTGGTCGGCACGACTGCGGCCTGGCGCCCGGTGCGCAACCGCACCCTCGCCGAGGGCCGTTTCCTCACCACCACGGACGACGCCCAGTCGGCGGCGGTGACCGTCCTCGCCTCGGACACCGCCGAGCAGTTGTTCGGCCGACGCGACCCGGTCGACCAGAGCGTGACGATCAACAACATTCCGTTCACGGTGGTCGGGGTGCTCGATCCGGCCGGTTCGAACACCACGAGCAACCTCGACGACCAGGCGGTCGTGCCGCTGTCCACCGCGGCGAGCCGACTGTTCGGCGGGACGACCCGCACCTCGGTCTCCTCGATCTACATCGAGGCACGTTCGTCGTCCACGCTCTCAGCGGCCTATCAGGAGGCGACCGACCTGCTGCTGAACCAGCACGGCATCGCCAACCCGGCCAGCGCCGACTTCACGATCACCAGCCAGCAGTCGCTGCTGGACACCGCGACCTCGGTGAGCAAGACCCTCACCGTGCTGCTGGCCGGCATCGCGGCACTGTCCCTGCTGGTCGGCGGGATCGGCGTGATGAACATCATGCTGGTCTCGGTGACCGAGCGCACCCGCGAGATCGGGCTGCGCWAGGCGTTGGGCGCACCACCGGCGGCGATCCGACGCCAGTTCCTGGCCGAGGCGTCCGTGCTCAGCTTCGCCGGCGGGGTGGTCGGCGCGCTGTTGGGCATCACCGGCGCCCTGGTGCTGCCGCACTTCATCGACAACCCGGTGGCGATCGTGTGGTGGGCGGTGCTCGGCGCGATCGCCGTGGCCGTCGCCATCGGTATCGCCTTCGGCGTCTACCCCGCTAGCCGGGCCGCCCGGCTGGC
>NZ_MRUJ01000164.1:0-4594 GCF_002099325.1 Frankia sp. KB5
GCCAGCCGGGCGGCCCGCCCGGTCAGGGGGGCCGTGGATCCGGCGCCGGCGGCCCGGCCGCGTTCGGCACCATCGCCGAGGTCGACGCCGCCAGCGCCAGCTCCGGCAGCATCGAGGTCCAGAGCCAGCCGTCGGGGCAGGTGACGGTGAAGTTCACCGGGACGACCACGTTCACCCAGATCATCGCCGCGACCCTCGCCGACGTCAGGCCAGGGGTGTGCGTCTTCGCCGCCGACGTGCCGACCGGGAACGGGGCATCCGGTTCGCCGGCCGGCGGCGCGGGCGGCACCGGTGGCACGCCGGACTCGGCGGCGCCCAGCCCCAGGCCGAGGCCCACCTCGTTCACCGCCACGACGGTGCTGATCAGCCAGCCGGTCGGGGACGCCTGCACACAGCCGACCGCCGGGCGACGGCCGACCGGCCAGCCCCGGCCGAGCGGCAGCCCGCGTCCGCGCTCGCTGGGCACCCGAGGGCCGGGAGGCTTCCGAGACGAATTCGGCGCGCGCGCGGAGGGCAAGGTGGCCTCGGTGTCCGGCTCGACCATCACCGTCACCGGCAGCGGCAGCGGCAGCGGCAGCGGGGCAGCCATCACCTACACTGCGCAGGTCAACGGGGACACCAGGTACACCCAGTCGGTCACCGCGACGGCCAAGGCACTGGCCGTCGGGCAGTGCGCGACCGCGAACGGCCAGACCGACGACACTGGCGCCGTCACGGCGACCCACATCACGCTGAGCCCGAAGACGAACGGCCGCTRCACCGCCGGCTTCGGCGGCGGCGGCTTCGGCGGCGGCGGCTTCGGCACCGCCGGCTTCGGCGGCGGCGGCTTCGGCGGCCAGGGGGGCGGCAGTGCGGGCTCCGGCGCCACCGGCTTCGGTCGCACCGGGTCCACAAATGCCTGAAGGGGCAGTGTCCGAGAAGGCAGCGCCTGAGGAGAAGCCGCGGCCGTCGCGCCGCCGGTTGGGTCGGCCCCGCAAGGTCGTGGTGGGCGGCACGGCAGCGGTGCTGTTGGCTGGTACCGGCGTCGGAACGGGGCTCGCGGTCACGGCGGGCCCGGGGCCCTCCTACCGGCTGGCCACCGCCAGCATGGCGTCGGTGACCCAGGCCCTCACCTCGGTCGGAACGGTGGCCACAGTCAACAAGGCGACACTGGCGTTTCCGGTCGCCGGAACGGTGACCGCCGTGCCGGTGGCGATCGGTGACCAGGTCACGGCCGGGCAGACGCTGGCCGGCCTGGACCCGGGGCCGCTGCGGCGAGCCCTGGACGCGGCGAACGCGACGCTGGCGAACGCGCGGCTGGCACTGACCGCGGACGAGTCGGGCCAGACCTCGTCGGCGACCGCTTCGGGGACGGGCCCGGGCACGTTCACAGCGGCGGGGGCCGTGGCCACCTCCCTGGCAGACGTGACGGGCAGCTCGTTCCGGGGCGGCTCGTCGTCCGCCGGCATCGAACTGATCAGTTCCTCGACCGGACGCTCCCCGGCGCCGACCCCGGCGGCGGCTCCAGCCGGGACGACGGACAACGGGACGACGGAGCCGGGCACCCTCCTGACGGCGGTCACCACAGCGCAGCAGGACGTCGAGAATGCCCAGTCGTCCCTCGACAGCGTGCTGGCCGGCCTCGGCGCCGATCTCGGGAAGCTGACGTCCCCCGGCGGAGGCTGCGTGGTGGTCGCCGGGCCGCCCCGCGCGCCGATCACGTACACGACGACTCCGGTCCTCGCCGCCCCGTCGGACGCCACCGGGAAGATCAGCGGGACCGCCGGCGCCGACGACGCGATCACTCTGCTCCGGGACGGCGCCGTGGTCGCCTCCGTGACCGGTTCCTATGCCTTCACCGGTCTAGACGCGGGCACGCCGTACACGGTGAAGATCGAGGATCCCGACCCGACCGGTTCCGTTGACGCCCTCCAGTGCCAGCACGCGATCGGTGCCCTCGTCGCCAGGTACAGCACATCGCCAGGGCCGTCACAGCCGTCGGACCTGGCCACGCTGGTGTCCCAACTCGCCRCCGCCAAACTGAACCTGGACGCTGCGGTCCGCGACCTCGGCACGGCCGGCGTTCCGACAGCCGGCGTTCCGACAGCCGGCGTTCCGACAGCTCCGGCCGCCTCGGCCATCCCGACCGAACCAGCCCAACCAACCCAACCAACCCAACCAGCCACTTCGAGCGCCCGTCCGCTGAGCGCGCCGGCCCCGTGGGTGCCAGGTGCGACGGGTGGGCCGGCTCCCGCCCCCAGCCACGGTCCCGCCCCCAGCTCCTCCGGTGGAGGATCGACCGTCCGCTCCGGAAGCTCGGCGGGATCGTCCCGCAGCGTGGGCGGCGGTACGTCCAGCGGCGGTACGTCCAGCGGCGGTACGTCCAGCCGGGCGGCCAGGGTCGTCACCGCCGAGCAGCTCGCGGCCGACCAGGCCGCCATCGACGCGGCTGTCGCGCAGGTGGCGCTGGCCCARCAGAACCTGGCGGAGACGACCCTGACCAGCCCCGTCACCGGGACGGTGGCCGCCGTCTCGATCTCACCCGGGATGACCGTCGGCGCGTTCTCCAGCACCAACGCCATCACCGTGCTCGGCGCCGGTGGCAAGCAGGTCGTCACCACGGTCCCGCTGTCCGCCGTGGACCTGGTGCGGCCCGGCGACCGGGCCGACGTCACCGTCGACGGCGTGTCGACGCCGCTGACCGGCACCGTCTCCTCGATCGGCGTCCTGAACAGCACAACCGGGTCGACCACGACCTACCCCGTCAAGATCGCACTGGCGGCGACGCGGACGAAGCTCTTCGACGGCACCGGCGCGACCGTGTCGATCGTGGTACGGGAGGTCCGGAACATGCTGACCGTGCCGACCTCGGCGGTGCACCGGGTCGGCGGGCTGAGCACGGTCTCGGTCCTGCGGAAGGGCAAGGCGGTGACCGTCCGGGTGACCACCGGGGCGGTGGGGGCCGACCGGACCGAGGTGACGTCCGGCCTCACCGCCGGTAACCAGGTCATCCTCGCCGACCTGCACGCGGCGCTGCCGTCGGCACGCACGAACTCATCGTCCACCAGAGGCGGAGCTCTGAGCGGCGGGGGCGGGCTGTTCGGCGCGGGTGGGGGCGGTGGCGGTGCCGGGGGCCGGGGCGTCCAGCGCGCCCGGGGTGGCTGAGYCAGATCCAGATCCAGTTTTCGGAAACCGTTGACAAGACTCGTGCGTCGGAGCCGACCGCGCGACCGCAGGCATAGTCAGATATCAGGACTTCTCGGCTTGTTGATCTCCGACATAGCAGCACTGGCCCGCCATAGCGATCAAAATCATCTGGTACATCGCCGCGAGCCCGCCTCTCCCGGCGGCCGGGTTCGCCCGCGACGCAGCGCGACAAACGGAGATCGTTTAGCGGGTGACGACACAATGAGCACACATCGAGCACACGCGCGGCCCGACDGACCCGCGCCGGAGGGTCAATTTTTCGAACGATGCAGGCCAAACCAATATCGTTCAAGGTTCGCGGCAGCTGCAGGGCGGGAAACCCGCCGGTTAAAAGCCCGTAGGACAGCCTGCCGTCTAGTATCGCATAGTGCCGTCATGTGTGTGTTCGTGCAGGTCACGGGCACTCTGTGTGTCCCGGGGTGCCGGCGGCTGCCGGGTGCTGGTTCGTCGTCCGGGTTCACGAGGTGCACACCCGAGCGCCTGCGCCGCGTGACCGTGGATCTTGAGTAGCCATCACGCYGGCATGAGTCTCCTACCCACCCTGAGATGGTCCAAGCCAGCGCCCTGCCCCGTCACGGACCAACCACTCTCGGCCGGGCAAGGCGAGCTCGGCCTCGGGCTGAACATGACCGGTTCCGGTGGCGCCCCGCCGAGTACGCCCTTGCTCAGGCACGCATGATCGACGCAGCGCGCCCAGGGCTCGGTGGCCGGTCACGACGGGTGCTGGCGGATCCGGCGCGAGACCCGCGCCTATGGGCTCTGGAGCGCCGCTATACTGGCGCGGTGAGGGACCGGTTTCGGTAGGTCACGGTCTTCGGAGGCAGAGGGCCAGGATCCGGTGATCGGGTTTCTGTAGGCGGCGTTCGGTCATCTCGCGACGGCCATGCCGACGCTTTGGACGCCGTGACCCGACTGATGCCGGTGGCTCGGAGCAGGCCGATTTCCCGAGGGACGAAAGCGCCCCTGACCGGACATTCTGTCAGTCGGTCTCCTGTGACGTGGCGACCTCGTAGAAGGCGTCCGCGAGGGCAAGGATGACGCTGTTGATYSCRGGGCCGTCGCTGAAGAAGTAGTCGGCCATGGTGTTGTGGGCTTCCTGGTTGTCGAGGACGGCCTCGGTGACGACGGCCTTGAAGTCGTCGGAGTCCATGAACTGCTTCTTCGAGTTGACCTGGGTCTGCCTGACGAGGTCGGGGTAGGCGAGGAGTCGCTGGACCAGGCCGTCGACGAACTCGCGGATCTGSGACTCGGTGAAGGACTCGGCGCCGAAGAGGTCGTTCATCTTGTCGATCACGACCTGGAGCGCGACGTACCTGGGCTCCTTGCGGGCGCCGGTTCCGGCGGCGCTGATTCCCTTGAGCTCGCCGTCGCCGGTCAGCGAGATGTCGACGGCGATCCGCTTCTCGTG
>NZ_MRUJ01000165.1:0-30536 GCF_002099325.1 Frankia sp. KB5
CGCTGCCCCGGCCAGCACGAGTCCGCCGGCAGGTCCAAGGGCGGCAGGACCCGCAAGGGCTCGAAGTGGCTGCGGCTCAACCTCCACGAGGCCGCCCGCGCCGCCTCCCGGACCCGGGGCACCTACCTGTCCGCCCAGTACAAGCGGGTCAAAGCGAACCGGGGCGCGTCCAAGGCCCGGGTCGCCGTCGAGCACTCGATCCTCGTCGCCGCCTGGCACATGCTCAGCCGCGGCGAGCCCTACCACGACCTCGGCGCCGACTACTTCACCCACCGACGGGACCCCGAACGCCACGCCCAGAGGCTCGCCGCCCAGATGAACTCCCTCGGCTACGACGTGGCCTTCACCAAACGGCCAGACCCACCCGCCGAGCCCCCGAAGGCCGCCTGACGACGACTTGAACAGACTGTCACCACACCCGGGCCACGGCCCGCGGTGCGGGCCAGCTCGCCCAGCAACACCCCGCACCGCCCGGCAGCCGGTCGCCCAGTGTGGTCACGGCCGGCGGCCGCCTGGCCCAGCGCGGTCACCGCCTGGACCTGGCCATCCCAGCGTGGTCCCCGACGCCTTGGCACGTCGCGATCACCGTCGCCTCATTTTCCCTCTAGCCGGCCCGATCCGGTGATAGCGGCTTACCTTTCGTCAGCTCATGACGTCGTGGGGCGAGGAGCCCGGTTCGCGGCCGCCTCCGGCCCGATGCGCCGTCTGGTGCTCCGGTCAGCCGCTGAAGCGGGCAACCGCGCGCATCTTGTTCATTGCGTCCAGGGCCGCGACCTTGTAGGACTCGGCGAGCGTCGGATAGTTGAAGACGCTGTCGACAAGGTAGTCGATGGTGCCACCGCAGCCCATCACGGTCTGTCCGATGTGGACGAGTTCGGTGGCTCCCGTACCGAAGACGTGCACCCCGAGAAGGCGCCGGTCGTCCGGGCTGACCAGTAGCTTCAGCATCCCGTACGAGTCACCGAGGATGGCTCCGCGGGCCAGCTCCCGGTACCGGGCGATGCCCACCTCGAACGGGATGGCCTGCTCGGTCAGTTCGTCCTCGGTGCTGCCAACATAGGAGATCTCCGGGATCGTGTAGATCCCGATCGGCATCAGCTCGGCCCGCATGGCGTTGACGTCCTCGCCGCAGGCGGCGTACGCCGCAAGGCGTCCCTGTTCCATCGACGTCGCCGCGAGAGCGGGGAATCCGATCACGTCGCCGACCGCGTAGATGTGATCGACCTCTGTGCGGAAGTCCGAGCCGACCTTGATCCGGCCGCGGTTGTCCGCGGAGAGGCCGGCCGCCGGAAGATTGAGGATGTCGGTGAGCCCCTGCCGCCCGGCCGAATACATCACCGTGTCCGCCGGGAGCTTCTTCCCGCTCTCGAGCAGGGTGAGGGTACCGCCGTTGTGGCGTTCCACGGAGACGACCGACTCGCGGAAACGGAAGGTCACCGCAAGATCGCGGAGCTGATACTTCAACGCCTCGACGATTTCGAGGTCGCAGAAGTCGAGCATCCGGTCACGGCGCTCGACGACGGTCACCTTCGTGCCGAGCGCGGCGAACATCGAGGCGTATTCGATACCGATCACACCGGCGCCGACGACGACCATCGACCGGGGCAGTTTCTCCAGGGCCAGGATCTGGTCGCTGTCGACGACGGTCCGTCCGTCGAAGTCGACCGTGTCCGGCCGCGCCGGGCGGGTTCCCGTGGCGATGATGATTCTTTCCGCCTGGATCCGGCGGTCCTCGGTGTCCTCGCCGCCCGCCCGCACGTTCACGGTGTGCGGATCGACGAAGCTGGCCAGGCCCGTCAGCAGGGTGACGTGGTTACGGCTGAGCTGGTTGCGAATCACGTCGATCTCGCGGCTGATGACATGTCTGGTCCGCGCCGAGAGGTCACCGACGGTGATGTCATCCTTTACCCGGTAGCTCGACCCATACAGCTCACGCTGTGACATGCCGGTCAGATAAAGGACCGCTTCTCGCAGCGTCTTGGACGGGATCGTGCCAGTGTTGATGCTGACACCACCGATCATTTCCCGCTTGTCGACGATCGCGACCCGTCGRCCGAGCTTGGCCGCTGCGATCGCGGCCTTCTGCCCGCCCGGCCCGGATCCGATGACGAGGACGTCGTAGTCGAACATCGTCACATCCCCCGCAATCTATCGGTCTCCGGTGAACCCGAGGCTATCCGGCCGGACGGGTCGGATCGGCATGTTGGCCGTGCTTGTTACGTCCATTTCTTCTGGGAAATTTCTCGGGAGTCGCTTTACCTGCGGGTTATCACTTGAGGTAGGTGTCGCGAACCCRTCCGTGATGGCCGAGGCGTGCCGCCACGTCCGCCATATGTGCCGGTGTGGTTCCGGCTGAGAGCTTTTCGAGTCCAGCTGGTGGGAACCCGTCGAGGAGTCGCGACGCCAGGCCGCCGGGCCCCGCCGCCGGGCCCCGCCGCCGGGCCGTCGTGCCGGGCCGTCGTGCCGGCAGGTGAAATTGGGGCACCCGCCACCCGTAACCAACCCGCCGGCCGACCCGTTAGACCTCTAGCGGGGGTCGTGGAGGCTGTCTGGGGGGTCTTCCACGGCCCCCGCCGCGCCGTCGGGCGCCGCTGTCGGGTTGCGCCGTCGGGACGGAACACCTCCGTGGGTCRCGGAGGTGCCCGGGAGACGCGACGGTCGGGAGCGGCCGCCCGACGAGCTTCGGCTACGGGTGGGTCATCGACAGCACGTCGAGCGCGGCGTCGAGCTGTGCCTCGGTGAGTTGGCCCGCCGCAACGTAACCGCGCTCGAGAACGACCTCGCGAATGGTCTTCTCCTCGGCGAGCGAGATCTTGGCGACCTTCGCGGCCTCCTCGTAGCCGATGTACTTGTTCAGCGGCGTCACGATGGAGGGGGAGGACTCGGCGTAGCGGCGGCAGCGTTCGACGTCGGCGACGATGCCGTCGATGCAACGGTCGGCGAACAGTCGGCTGATCGTCGACAGGATGTGGATCGACTCCAGCAGGTTACGTGCGATCACCGGCAGCATGACATTGAGCTCGAAGTTCCCGGCTGATCCGCCGAACGCGACCGCCGCGTCGTTGCCGACGACCTGGGCGACGACCTGACAGACCGCCTCGGGAAGGACCGGATTGACCTTGCCGGGCATGATCGAGGATCCGGGCTGGAGGTCGGGCAGCCGGATCTCACCGAGCCCGGCTCGCGGGCCGGACGAGGCCCAGCGCAGGTCGTTGGCGATCTTGTAGAGTGAGAGGGCGATCACCCGCAGCACGCCGGACGCCTCGACGAGGCCGTCCCGGGAGGCCTGCGCCTCGAAGTGGTTGCGTGCCTCGGTCAGGGGAAGACCGGTGCTGGCGGACAGTTCCTCAATCACCGCGGCGGAGAAGCCGGGCGGGGTGTTGATGCCGGTCCCGACGGCTGTCCCACCGAGCGGCAGCTCTCCGATCCGGGGCAGTGCCACCTGCAGGCGCTCGACGCCGAGCCGGACCGCGGCGGCGTACCCGCCGAACTCCTGGCCGAGCGTCACGGGGGTCGCGTCCATCAGATGGGTCCGGCCGGACTTCACGACGTCGGCGAACTCGGTCTCCTTGCGACCGAGCGCGGTGGCAAGGTGCTCCAGGGCCGGGATCAGGTCGCCGACGATGCCCTGGGTGGCGGCGATGTGGATCGATGAGGGAAAGACGTCGTTCGAGGACTGCGAGGCGTTGACGTGGTCGTTCGGGTGAACCGGGCGGCCGAGGCGCTCGGAGGCGAGCGAGGCCAGCACCTCGTTGGTGTTCATGTTGGACGAGGTGCCGCTGCCGGTCTGGAAGACGTCCAAGGGGAACTGGTCGTCCCAGTCACCACGGGCCACCTCCGTGGCCGCGTCGACGATCGCCTCGGCGATGTCCGCGTCGAGCACGTCCAGCTTGGCGTTCACCGTCGCGGCAGCGGCCTTGATCCGGGCGAGCGCCGCGATGTGCGCGCGGGAGATCCGCTGGCCGGAGACGGGAAAGTTCTCCACCGCCCGCTGTGTCTGGGCCCGCCACCGGGCCGTGACCGGTACCCGGACGTCACCCATGCTGTCGTGCTCGATGCGGTATTCCTGCTCGCTCATGCGCCCGTTCTCCCGATGCTCGTCGCCCGTGCCCTGTACCGCACGTGCCCTGTATCGCACGTGCCCTGTACCGCATACTGGGGCCGCGTCCCGGCGAGATGCCGCCTGGACGCGGCCCCAGGGCCGACCTTAGGACATGTCGGGACCCCTGCTATAGGGGGCCGTTCGGGGTCTCCGTCACCTTGCCTTCGGCGAGGTTCCTGAGGGGAACGTCGGGGCTTCAGCGCAATGCGGGGAAGGGTGGCTCCGACGAGTCTGGTGTGAGGGGCGGTCCGGGCTCAGCCGGCGGCGCGCTCGCGGGTACGCATCTCCCGGCGAAGCTCCGGCGGCAACGCGAAGAGAAGGTGCTCGTCCGCGGACGTGACCTCCTCCACATCGGTGAAGCCCCGCTCGGCGAGCCAGGCCATCACGCCGGTGACGAGTTCCTCCGGCACCGATGCGCCACTGGTGACCCCGACGGTCTCGACACCATCGAACCAGCTCAGGTCCACCTCGGTGGAGTCGTCCACGAGGTAGGCGGCCGGGGCGCCGGCGTCGAGCGCGACCTCGACCAACCGGACCGAGTTCGAGGAGTTCCGCGAGCCGACGACGATGACCAGGTCGACCGCGCCGGCGATCTCCTTGACGGCGACCTGGCGGTTCTGCGTGGCGTAGCAGATGTCGTCGCTCGGTGGACCCTGCAGATGCGGGAAGCGCTCGCGCAGCGCGTCAACCGTCGTCATCGTCTCGTCGACGGACAGTGTGGTCTGGGAGAGGAAAGCCACCCGCTCCGGATCGCGGACCTTCACCCCGGCGGCGTCCTCGGGCCCGTCCACGAGGTGGATGCGGTCCGGAGCCTGCCCGGTGGTGCCGACGACCTCCTCGTGGCCCTCGTGGCCGATGAGGAGGATGTCGTAGTCCTCACGGGCGAACCGCCTGGCTTCAGAATGCACCTTGGTGACCAGTGGGCACGTGGCGTCGATTGTGCGGAGCTCGCGCACCGCCGCCTCTTCGTGCACCGTTGGTGCCACTCCGTGGGCTGAAAACACGACGGTGGCGCCGTGCGGCACCTCGTCGGTTTCGTCCACGAAGATCGCGCCCTTGGCCTCCAGCGTCTTCACGACATGAAGGTTGTGAACGATTTGTTTGCGTACGTAGACCGGTGAACCGTACAGCTCTAGTGCTTTCTCCACGGTCACGACGGCTCGATCGACACCAGCGCAGTAGCCGCGCGGTTTGGCAAGAAGGACCCGGCCCATGGGTGGGAGTCTACGCGGYGGCGGGCGGCYGGGAAGTCGGCTAGGCGATGCATCACCCGATGGCGACATCGTCCGGTCCGGCCGTGGCGAGGGCCGCCGACCGTTGTGGGGCGTGGTTGTGGGGCGTGGTTGTGGGCGAGGTTACGGTGCCCGGGTGGCACTGACATCGTCCCCGGAACAGCCGCTGCCGGTCCGCAGCGTGTCGCGCGCGCTGGGAGACTGGATCAACCGGCTGGGGCGGGTGTGGGTCGAGGGGCAGGTGACCGGGATCGTCCGCCGTCCCGGGATGGGAACGGTCTTCCTCACCCTGCGGGACCCGGTCGCCGACGTGTCCCTGCGGGTCACCTGCCCGCGCGCGGTGTGCGACGCGGTGGGGCTGGCGCTCGTCGACGGGGCCCGCGTCGTGGTGTGGGGCAAGCCGTCGTTCCACCCCGGCCGAGGCACGCTGGCCCTTGCGGTTGTTGAGATTCGCCCGCTCGGCGCCGGTGCGCTGCTGGCCCGGCTCGAACAGCTCAAGGCCACGCTGGCGGCCGAGGGGCTGTTCGCCGCGTCCCGTAAGCGGCGTCCTCCGTTCCTCCCGGCGGCCGTCGGTTTGATCACCGGGCGGGCCAGCGCGGCGGAGCGGGACGTGGTCGAGAACGCGCGCCATCGCTGGCCGGCGGTGCGCATCGTGTTACGGGAGGTGGCCGTCCAGGGGCCTCTCGCGGTCGCCCAGGTCATCGACGCGCTGCGGGAACTCGACGCGCGCGCCGAGGTGGAAGTGATCGTCATCGCTCGTGGCGGCGGGTCGCTGGAGGATCTGCTGCCCTTCTCCGACGAGGCGCTGATGCGGGCTGTCGTGGCCGCGTGTACCCCGGTGGTGTCGGCAATCGGACACGAGCAGGACACCCCTTTGCTCGATTTCGTCGCCGACGTCCGCGCCTCCACGCCGACGGACGCGGCGAAGAGGGTGGTGCCGGACGTCGGTGAGCAGGCGATCGCGGTCGCCCAGCTGCGGGCCCGGGCCCGGCGGGTCGTCGAGTACCGACTCGACCGGGAGGAACGTTGGCTGGCGGACACCCGGGGACGCCCCGTGCTCGCAACGCCCACGCGCGACGTGGACCGCAGAGCGGACGACGTGTCGGCGCTCCTCGCCCGTTCGCGCCGCTGCGTCCGCCACGTGATAAATGTGACCGGGAACGATCTGGCCGCCACCCGCGCCCGGATGCGCGCGCTGTCGCCGGCGGCGACCCTCGACCGCGGGTACGCCGTGGTGCAGCGCACCGTGGATGGTGCGGTTGTACGCGGACCTGCCGAGGTTGCGGCCGGGGACGGGCTCGCCATCCGGGTGGCGGGCGGAACGCTGCGCGCGACGGTCGTGGACGGCTGAGCAGGCCCGGCGGCCCGGTCGGCTGGAGGGGCCGCTCGCTCAGGAGATCAGGAGATCAGGAGAGTGGAGTCGCCGCGGCCAGTCGAGCGCGGGCGCCGTCGAGCAGCGCCTGACAGGTCTTGGCGAGCCCCTCGCCCCGTTCCCAGAGGATCAGTGACTCCTCCAAACTCACCCCGCCGGCCTCCAGCCGGCGGACGACCTCCTCGAGTTCGGCCCGCGCGACCTCGTAGGTGACCGGTGGGGCCGGGACGCCCGGCGGGAGGACATCGGCGGAGCCCGATGTGTGACCGGTAGGGCCGTCGTTGAATGCTTCGGGCATGGCCACCTCCGTGCCRCCTCCACAACCCTCTATCTTCCACAATCCTCTATAACGATGTCCGCTCAATCCGTGACCGCGCGGTTTCGGGCCGGTCCCGACCYGGCATCCACCGTTGGGCGACCCGGCGGCCAGGAGGCACCGGCGTGGCGATTTCCCCTCTGCCTGACCAACATGATATCCAACAAGGAACAATCATGGCTGAACCCGGCCGGTCCGGTGGAGATCCATAGTACAAGGTCACTGCATGGCGTTTCAGGCCGGTCGCGGTCCGAGACGGACCAGACCGGCCTGGCACACCGGCCGTTACCCGTAGGACATCCAGTCCGGAGGTAGCAATGCCCGCGCTACGCCCGACGCCTCGTCGCAGACCTCTCGGYGACCTCGCCCGAGAGCACGCTCCGCCTTCGGTTGCCGCCGTGGGCGCCGTGCCGAGGGGTGGGATGATCGGGACGCGGGTCGGCGGCGCCCACCTCGGATGGCGGATGCCGGCGACGGGCCCGCTGCTACGTCGGGCGGCCGGGCTGGTCATCGGCATGGCGATTCTCATCCCCGCCGCCACCGCTCTGGAGGGTGGGGGCCAGCCACCGGCCRCAACGGCCGTCGCGCCCGCACGGCCTCCCGTCATCGCGGCCGCCGTCCAGCGCTGACCGGGTTCGCGCTGACCGGGCGGCTTGCATCGACCGGGCCCGTACCGGCGGCCCGATCAGTTCGTGGCGGCGGGAACGACCGGTCGCAGTGACGCGGCGAGGGTGACCAGATCGGCCTGATTCGCCCCGCCTTTGCCGCCTCCGTCATCCACGATCACGGTGACGTCGCCGTCGGTTCGGGTGAGCGCGAGATGCCCATCGCCGTCCCGGCGCTGCTGCCAGGCGACGCCTTCCACATCGACCGTGCCGTTGGCCGGTCGGTTCCCCAGGATCCGCTGGACCGCGGTGGGAGCGTTGCTCTCGACGAAGCGGGCGAACGTCCGATGGTCGGGCCGATCGACGACGTAGCCGATCGTCGCCTCGGCGGGACCACCATCGGCACCACCGGTGGGCAGCGTCAGGCGGATGGAGGTCGGCTTCCAGGAGGAGGGCAGGCCAGCCGGCCCGAGCGGGGAGTAGGGCGCCTGGCGGGCGAACGCCGCCATCGGCTCACTCGTCGCGACGACCTTGACCGCGGGCTCGTCGCCTCCGCGGGGCATGACGAAGACGACGAAGAGCAGGACACCCGCCATGACCACGGCGAGAGAGAGCGCCATGTCTCTGATCGTTTCCTGACCGCGTCGTCGTGCCACGTCCCCATCTTCCAGGTCCGAACCCCCGAATGGGCACCCGGACCACGTCTGGGCGGCTCGCGGGGGTGGTGGTGTGTTCAGACTCTCGCCCGGCTGGAGGGCCTTATCGGGGAGTGCGGGGCGAGAAACCGGCCAGATCGGGGCCTGCCGGGCAGCCGTCACGCCCCCTCCGCGTGACGGCTGCCCGATGCTCCGTTGGACGCGCGCACCGGGTTGAAGGTTGCGTGCCTCTTCGGCGGATTCGAGATGTCGTGTCGACGACAGGCCGGATTTGCCGGACGGCCGCGGGCGCACCTTCGCGGCGGGATAGGGTCATGGAGGTATATTCGGCGTCACTCCGGGCCTATCTCGGGCGCCGACGGGGCTCCCGAACTAGGCTCGGGGCCGTGTCTTCCACTGCTGAATCCTCCGCCTCCAGGCCTTCCGACGCCTCGTCCGTGCCCGACACGCTGGCCGTGCAAGGGCAGGCTCCGGATCGCAACCTCGCRCTCGAACTCGTCCGGGTAACCGAGGCAGCCGCGCTCGCCGCGGCGCGCTGGGTCGGCCGTGGCGACAAGAACGGCGCGGACGGGGCCGCCGTCGACGCGATGCGTCGACTGGTCGGCACCGTCTCGATGCGCGGGGTCGTCGTGATCGGCGAGGGGGAGAAGGACGAGGCCCCCATGCTGTTCAACGGCGAGGTGGTCGGTTCGGGCGAGGGCCCCGAATGCGACGTCGCCGTGGATCCCGTGGACGGTACGACGCTGACCTCCAAGGGGATGAATAATGCCATCTCGGTCATGGCGGTCAGCGAGCGTGGCTCGATGTACGACGCGAGCGCGTGTTTCTACATGGAGAAGCTGGTCACCGGCCCGGAGGCGGCCGGGGTGGTGGATATCGCGRCCTCGGTGGAGGACAACATCCGCGCCGTGGCGAAGGCCAAGGAGATCCTCCCGCGGGACGTCACCGTGGTGGTCTTGGACCGGCCCCGGCACAGCCAACTGGTCGAGCAGATCAGGGCGGCCGGCGCCCGGGTTAAGCTGATCTCCGACGGCGACGTCGCCGGAGCGGTGATGGCTGCCTCGGYGGACACCGGCGTGGACCTGCTGCTGGGGATCGGCGRCACTCCCGAGGGGATCATCACGGCCTGCGCCGTGACCTGCCTGGGTGGAGTGATCCAGGGCCGGCTGTGGCCGCGGGACGACGCGGAGTATCGCAAGGTTGCCGACCTCGGGGGCGACCCGGCCCGGGTACTGTCCACCCGGGACCTCGTCGAYAGTGACAACGTCTTCTTCGTGGCGACCGGCATCACGGACGGCGAACTGCTCGCCGGGGTGCGGTACCGGCCGGGCGGGGCGAACACGTCCTCGCTGGTGATGCGGTCACGCTCGGGCACCATCCGCCGGGTGGACAGCCAGCATCAGCTCACCAAGCTGCAGGCGTACTCCACCGTTCCGTTCTGAGCCGCCGCTGTCCCGTTCTGAGCCGCCGCTGTCCCGTTCTGAGCCGCCGCTGTCCCGTTCTGAGCCGCCGCTGTCCCGGTCGCAGCTTCGATCCAAGTCGCCGGTCCGGTCGGAGTTCCGTATAGTTTCCATGCTGTTCCTGGTCCGTTCCGACTCCGATCTGGTCGGGAGGTGGTCGCATGGTGCGCTACCCGCGACCGTCCGTCCCCGCGAGGGTGTTCGCGCGCCTCGACCCCCCGGGACCGCACGGCAGCGCCGCGGAGGTCCGGACGCTGGCGGGTGCGGCACGCAGGTTCCTGCGCCATCCACGGCCCCCCGTTCTGCTTGGTTGCGTGGGGACGCTTGCCGTCCTGCGGGTGGTCCGAGGCCCGTGGCGGATCCGGGACACCGGCGTCGCGGTGGCCGCCGTGGCGGCGCAGCCCTTCGTCGAGTGGAGTGTGCACCGGATACTGCTCCACGCCCGGCCGGGCGGTCGGCTGGGATCGATCGGTTACCAGCTTGCCGGATACGGGCACGAGCAGCATCATCGCGATCCGACCAACCTCGACACGATGTTCCTGCGCCCCCGCGAGGTGATCAGCGGAACCGTCGCCGTCGCGGCGCCTGCGTTGCTCGGGCCGCCATGGGCGGCGACCGGCGCGCTCTGCCTCGGGATGGGTGCGCTCGTCTACGACTGGACGCATTTCCTCATCCATACCCGGGTCCCCCCGCGCACGGCCTACTACCGGCGGCTGTGGCGAGGGCATCGTCTGCACCACTACCGCAACGAGCGGTACTGGCTCGGGGTGACCAGTCCGCTCGGTGATCTGGCCCTGCGCACCGATCCGCCGCGGGACGCCGTGGCACTCTCGCCGACCGCCCGCGGGCGGGGTACCACCGCAGCCAGCCGTCCTGCCGCCACCCCGTCTGCTCAGTTTGTTCGGACTGCTCAGTGCTCCGGCAGGGCCGGTGATGGCCAGCTGAGGTCGGGGGATGCGAGGCCGCCCGGGTCCCCGGTGCCGGTCACCGGGCCAGGACCGGGCTGACCGAGCCTGGGGGTGAAAAGACCGGGCGGGCGGGCCGCGCGCCGAAGCCGATGGGTGTGGGTCCGTGGCACCGTGGGAGGCGGCGCGGGCCGCCCGACGCCTTCCAACCACGCGCGAAGCCGGCTGTCGGGCGTGTTCGCCTCGACGGTCAACCGGGCGAGGGCGAAGCGGTCGTCGGCGGGATGCGAGAGGACGTCGCGTACCGCGCAGGCCGAACTGTAGCCGGCCGAGATCACAAGCTGGCGTACGGACAGGTCGTATCCGCCGAGGGGGTAGGCGAACGTGCGAGGTTCGTCCCCGGTCGCCACGGCCAGCCGGCGACGCGACAGCGTCAGTTCGGCGATCACGTCGGTCCGCGCCAGTTCGTCCAGCCGCCGTCCGGTGTGACCGGACCCGCCGATTTCTATCCCGAGACCCCGTATTCGATGAAGGTCGGTCCGGTTGAAATAGCCCGGATCATCGACCCGCGAACTGGTCACGAATACCGTCGCCGTCAGACCCGTCTCGGCCAGTCGGCGGAGAGCCTTCAAGGTTTCCACGCCGCCGTCGTCGAAGGTGATGATGACCGGGTTGGCCGGCGCGGTGGCCGCGCGCAGGGATGCGGCATATTTCGACACGGTGAGCGCCTGCCGGCCGGAGGCGGCGATGAGGGCGCAGTGCCGCATGAAGGTCGTGAAGGGGATTAGCCGACGTCGCGGGCCGCGTGGCGGCTGCGTGTCGAGAGACCGGTAGCGCAACATCGGGATCATCGGCGTTCGTCCCGCTGAGCAGGGACTGGCGGTCACCGGGGCCCGACCGGCTCACCAGCGGACGGGGCGTGCTCGCCGGAGAAAGCGTGAGACGTGCACGACAAGCGGGCCTCCCTACGTCCGCCGCCTCCGGGGATGCGGCACCCGATATGCCAGTGGAAGTGCACCTGAACGGTGGGTGCGTGATGCGGCATGGAATCTAGCACGAGCTGTGGCAATAGGTGCCGTCGCGTTGCCGGTGTTTGTCGTCGGCCGTTCCATCTACATGCCTTTTATTGTTTTTATTGATGGCATGGATTTGCTTGTGGGGTGGTTGTGGCGGTACGGCCGACCTGGCGTGGGGAAGCGGCGTGGGGAAGCGGCGGTCCGGGCTACAGCGGCCGGCGTCGGCGCTCGGCGGCCGACTGCGCGAGGGAACGTTGCCGCTCGCGGCGCGCCACTTGGGCGCGGCGACCCCGGAAGAGCGCGATGACGACTACCAGGATGAAGGCCGTCAGCAGGATCGGAGCGTGAAGGATCATCTCCGAGCCGACATCGATGGCCTTGTTGCGCAGGCCGGAGCCGCCGTTCCCGGCCGCGGGGTTCAGGTAGCCGACGCCGAGGGTGATGAGCGCGTAGGCGAGCGGCGGCATGATCACCACGCCGATGAGGTCATCCGCATGCACGCGGACCGCGGCGAGGACGCACGAGCCGATGAACAGCACGCCGAAGGCGAACTTCAGGGAACCGAAGATCGCGGAGTCCGCGATGGCACCGAGCCCACCGATGACGAGGACGAGGATGCCGGTGCCGAGCGCGGTGAGGCCCCGGCGGCTGCCCGTGAACAGCGTGGGCGGCGGCCCACTCGCCCGACCGCGCGAGCTGCGAGCGTACAGATCATCATGCCCGCGAGCGCGTGCGGATCTGCCCGGCGGTCCGGCCGACTGCCGGTGAGGCGGCACACTCACGAAGGCAAGGTACCGCCCGCAGATTTCCAATGCGTCAGGGCGATGCACCAGACATGCGCATCGGCTCTCGCATTTGAGCTTTCGGTGTCGATCTCACTGCTTTCCGTTGCTTAATCCTCCTTATGCTGGCCGTTCGCGTCCCATCTGGCCGGATCTGCGCCGTCAGGGGTCTGGTACCCGACATCGATTCCGGGGTCCTCCATGGCGCCACCCCGCCCGGTCGTCGCGCCCTCCCCGGTGCTCCTCAGGAGCTCGGCGGCGGACAGCGGCCGCACGCCGGTCTCTACCGGAACCGGACTGGGGAGCCCCGCCTCGACGACTTCCATGGCCGCGAGCCGGCGGGCGGGGGTCAGCACCCGGCTTTCCAACGAGCCGACGGTGGCGTTGAAGTCCCCCACCGCCCGGCCGAGCGAGCGACCGAGGCGATCGACGTGTTCGCCCAGGGTGCCGAGGCGGGTGTAGAGGTCGCGACCCAGCTCGAAGATCTCCTTCGTCCGTGCGGTCAGCGCATCCTGAGTCCAAGCGTGGGCGATGGTCCGCAGCATAGCGATCAGCGTGGTTGGGGTGGCGATGATGACCTTCTTGCCTGCGGCGTGTTCGAGCAGGCCGGGATCGTGATCGAGGGCAGGGGCCAGGAACGCCTCGGCGGGGACGAAGAGCACCACGAACTCCGGGGATGACGGCAGYCGCCGCCAGTAGGACTTGGCGCCGAGGCCGTCGACATGCGCACGCAGATGGCGGGCATGGGCGGCCATCCGGCGCGCGCRATGGTCCTCGTCCGTCGTGTCGGCGGCCTCCAGGAACGCGCTGAGCGGAACCTTCGCGTCGACGACCACGTTGCGGCCACCGGCAAGGTGGACGACCATGTCGGGCCGTTGCGGGCCGTCGTCGCCCTGGATCGTCATCTGCTCGGTGAAGTCGCAGCGGTTGAGCATGCCGGCCACCTCCGCCACCCGGCGCAGCTGCATCTCGCCCCAGGCACCGCGGGCCTGGGGCCGGCGCAGCACGGTCACGAGCGCGGCGGTCTGCGACCGGAGGTTCTCCGACGCCTCGCGGGCGAACCGCACCTGCTCGACGAGTGCCGCGTAGGCCTCGGTGCGCGCGGTCTCCAGCTCCCGCAGCCGGTCCTCCATCCGCCCGAGAGCCTCCCGCAGCGGCGTCACCATGCTCTCGACCGCCGAACGACGGGCGTCGAGGTCGCCGCGGGCGCGGGCGCCGGCCTCGTCCAGCCGGGCGGAGGCCAGCTCTACCAGCTGACGGCTCGCGCCCTCCAGAGCCTGCGCGGACAGCGCTCGGAAGCTCTCGGCAAGCCGGTCCTGGCTCTGCTCGACCAGCGCCACCCGCTCGGCCGCCGCTCGCTGCTCGTACTCCAGCGCGGTGCGCAGGCTGGACACGTCCGACTCGGCCAGCACCGCACGCTCGGCAGCGGCGGCGGCGGCCTCCCGGGCCTGGTCGCGCTCCCGCACGGCGGTGGCGTGCGCAGCCGTGAGCGCGGCAACCCGCGGCTCGGCGAAGCGGCGCGCGGCGGCGAATCCGCCCATGGCGCCGAGAGCCAACCCGATCAGGGCCAGCAGCGCGCTGGTCGTGTCCACGGGAGAGAGGCAATCACGGCCCTCCGACAGTTTCGCGCGGTTTCGCGGTGAGACGGTCCCCGGCCGGGCAGCTTCCCGGCCGGGCCCTTCCCGGCGAGCGGCCGTGGGGCCCGTAGCCGTGGGGCCCGCAGCCGTGGGGCCCGCAGCCGTGAGGCCCGCGGCCGTGAGGCCCGCGGCCGTGGGGCCCGTAGCCGTGAGGTCCGTAGACTGACCGGCCATGGGCTTGTCGATCGGGATCGTCGGGCTGCCCAACGTCGGCAAGTCCACGTTGTTCAACGCCCTGACGCGCAATGAGGTGCTGGCCGCGAACTACCCGTTCGCGACGATCGAGCCGAACGTGGGCGTGGTCGGGGTGCCCGATCCGCGTCTCGGCGAGCTCGCGAAGCTCTACGACAGCGCCCGGACGGTGCCGGCCACGGTCAGCTTCGTGGACATCGCCGGTCTGGTCCGAGGCGCGTCCGAGGGGCAGGGCCTGGGTAACCGCTTCCTCGCGAACATCCGCGAGTCCGACGCGGTCTGCCAGGTCGTCCGGGTGTTCTCCGACCCCGACGTGGTGCACGTCGAGGGCAGGGTCGACCCGGCCGACGACATCGAGACGATTAACACCGAGCTGATCCTCGCCGATCTGCAGACCGTTGACGCGCGCCTGCCGAAGCTGGAGAAGGAGGCCCGTGCCGACAAGGCGAAGCAGCCGTTGCTGGCCGCGGTGAAGGCCGCGCGCGAGGTGCTTGACGCCGGCCGCACGCTGTCCTCGGAACCGAAGATCGATCGCGACGCCCTGCGGGAGCTTTTCCTGCTCACCGCCAAGCCCTTCCTCTACGTCTTCAACGTCGACGAGGACGTCCTCGCCGATCCCGGTCGGCGCAAGGAACTTGTCGGCTCCGTCGCGCCCGCGGACGCGATCGTGCTGTGCGCCAAGGTCGAGGCCGAACTGGCCGAGCTCGACGAGGCCGACGCCGCGGAGCTGCTGGCCTCGCTCGGCCAGGAGGAGAGCGGCCTTGCCCAGCTGGCCCGGATCGGTTTCCACACCCTGGGGCTCCAGACGTTCCTGACRGCAGGCCCGAAGGAGGCCCGGGCCTGGACCATCAGAGCCGGGGYGACCGCGCCGGAGGCCGCCGGGGCCATCCACACCGACTTCCAGCGCGGCTTCATCAAGGCCGAGATCGTCTCGTACGACGCCCTGATCGCGGCCGGTTCGATGGCCGCCGCCCGCGCGRCCGGCAAGGTGCGCATGGAGGGCAAGGACTACGTGATGGCCGACGGCGACGTCGTGGAGTTCCGCTTCAACGTCTGATCAGGGGCCGTTCCCGTGTGATGAGAAGCACCTACCGCGTGGCGACATGCCTGTTGAGACCGCGGCCGTTCAACCAGATCACGCGAAGCACGGTGATAATGATCCACCTATCTTCAATGGTATAGACGATGAGTCCCCAACCGTCACCGAAGGTTGCTATCCACTGATCGTCACGTTTTAGGCAGTCATCAGACCGTGCGTGACGGGTGCGGATGGCCGGGTGGGTACCAGATTTCGGCGATCACGGTCGGATCGCCGGCGGCAATGCGGCGTCGGTCCTCGTCGATGCCCGCCTGGATCTCCGGGTTGGCGCAAAGCACGGCCTGAGGCCACCAGCGGTCAATGACCCGGTGCAGCGGCGCCAGGTCAAGGGCGTCGTCGGCCTCGACAGCCGCCGCGTGGAACTCGGCTTCGAACTCGGCACGATGGTCAGGCCTGAGCGCGGCCCGGACCGCCGGACCGGTGCGCTCAACCCGGTTGCGTACCCCGTACGAGGGGATCGTGACATCCGCACTCATGAGATTGATTCTCGCCCGGCGCAGCCTCCCGACCGCTATGGCCGGACCGCGAAGGAATACGAGTCCGGAAGTAGCTTTGGGATCAACGTCCGCCTCTACAGCGAGGCTGTGGCCGCGGCCTGAAGATCTCCGGCGGCCGTGGTCGCCGCGCTAAACGAGCTGCCGGGTGCCCCGGGTGGCCGCGGYGACGATCGCCTCGGCCGGTCCTCGCGCCCCGCTCGCCCGCCAGGCGGTGGCGACGGTCAGGGCTACGGCCGCCTGGAGCAGAAAGGACGGCGTCGGATCCGCGGGGAGGAAGGAGGCGGACATCGCGATCACGTGGGTGCAGTAGAGGGTCAGCGTCATCGATCCGACGGCGACGAGCGGGATCAGCATCAGGGGCGGCAGCAGCCGGCTCAGGAGCAGGACGAACCCGAGCAGGGCGACCGCGGCCGCGCCGGTGTGCAGCAGATCGACGGGCGTGGACGAGTGCGGGGTGTCGACGGCCAGCCACCACCAGGTGTTCGTCGGGGTGCTGCCGTACAGCCCGGCGTCGAGGATGGACCGCACCGGCAGCGGCCCGACTCCCGCGACCTCGACGGGATCGACGGATTCGAGTGCGGCCATGCCCGCGGCGTGCCGGAGCAGGGCCCAGGAGACCAGCGACGCCGCCGCGGCGATCGTGCCACCCCCCGCGAGCAGGGCGGCGGCGACCCGCGTGGACCGTAGATCCAGCCGGCCGACCGCGAGTCCCACGCAGAGATACCCGAGCCAGGCAAGCGCCGGATAGAAGCCGGTGAAGCCCATCTCCAGAGTCAGGTTCACCGGGTGGGTGAACGCCCGGCCGAAGGTCGGGTCGGCAAGGGTCGGGGGCGGCAGATGGTCCCGGCTGAGGAGGCCCGCGGCCGGGACGACCGCGAACGCCAGCACCGTGACGACGACCAGCGCTGCGACCGGAGCCCGCAGCAGCGGCACGGCCAGGATGAACATCAGCGCGTAGTAACAGAGGATCACCGCGATGCCGGAGTGGGTGTAGCCGAGGGCGAGGCCGATCGTCCCGATGCAGACCGCTCGTGCCACGGTCGACGCGCGCGCCTGTGGCGCCGGCAGCCGGCCGGTCGACAGCGCCAGCGCCACCCCGGCGAGTACCGCGAAGGCCGCCGAGGCCCGGCCGGCGGCGAGCAGATGCGCGGGGGTCACCGCCCCGTCATCCCCGACCGCGGGATAGATGTGCGTCGCGACCATGCCGATCAGGGCGAGGCCCCGCGCCGCGTCGACTCCGCGTAGGCGGCTTTCCCCGGCGGCCTGCGGGTGACCGGGCTGAAGCATCGCGGGCACGCCCTTCAGACTGGTCTTCGGGCGGAGGTGGGTTTCGTCCGGCCCGCCGGGAGCGTTCCCGGGCCGACACGGGCACCGCGACCGTGGCTCGGCAGTCAACGACCGATGAGTGGCGAGGAGAGGAGGATGGCGTGATCTGCCATCTGGTGGGCCGGTCCGAGTGGGCTGCCGGGGCTGACGGGTACCGCCCGGCGAGCCTGGCATCCGAGGGGTTCATCCATTTCTCCGCCCCGGAGCAGGCCGTGGCAACCGCGAACCGGTACTACGCCGGGCGTGCGGACCTGCTGCTGGTCGTCGTCAACCCGGAGCGGCTGAGCGCGGAGCTGCGCTGGGAGCCGCCGGCGCCCGTGGCGYCCGCCGGCCAGGCGCCCGCGGGGGGCACGCCCGCGCCAGGGGAGCTCTTCCCGCATCTCTACGGGACGATCGACACCGCAGCGGTGACGATCGTCGTACCGTTCCCGCCTGATCCGGATGGTGTCTTCCGGGTGCTGCCCAGTCTCTGGTGATCTCCACATCTGTTCGGTACGAGACGTCTGTTCGGTACGAGACATCTGTTCGGTACGAGCGCTCAGTACGAGACGCCGGCAGAGCGCAGGATCTGTGAGATCCTGCGGGCCAGGGCCACGTCCAGTTCGGTGACGCCGCCGACCGAGTGGGTCCAGACCGTGAAGGTCGTTGTTCCCGGGCCCCGCTCGACGACCGGATGATGGTTCATCGCGTCCGCTGCCTGCATGACCTCGGCCACGATCGCGTCGGCCTCGTCCCCGTCCAGCATGATCTCCAGCTGGATCCGGTCGGCGTCGCCGATCCAGCCGGGTAGTGCCGCCAGCGCCCCGGCGACTTCGGTGGTGTCCAGTCTGCTCGGCATACCGATTCCCTCCGGCTGGTGATTCTCTGATTCTCTGGCTTGGATTCTCTGGCTTGCGGTCCGCGTCCCGCTGCTGGGCGAGCCGTCCTGGTGGAGCCACCCGAAAGGGTCATCAGACACGATCCGCCGGGAACGGATCCACGGCTGGCCGGACTCTGGGAGAGTCCGGCACCATGAACGCGGATGTGGAGGGCTTGGATGCCCTCCCTTCTACCCATGGACGACGGCGTGGAACACCCGAGGACCGGGACGGCACCGACTCCCCGGTGGTGAAGGGACGTCTGGTCGTCGCCGTCGCGCTGCTCGACGATGATCGCCGGGTGCTGGCCGCCCGGCGCCGGGAACCGCATCCCTACGCCGGGATGTGGGAGTTTCCGGGCGGCAAGGTCGAGCCCGGCGAGCACGAGCTCGACGCGCTCGTCCGGGAGTGCCGGGAGGAGCTCGACGTCGAGATCGAGGTYGGTCCGCCGCTCGGTGAGGTCGGGCTGTCCAGCCCCGGATGGGTGCTGCGGGTGTGGCTCGGCCGGGTGACGCGCCAGCAGCCCCGGCTCGTCGAACATGACGAGCTGCGCTGGCTCGGCGTGGCCGAACTGGACGATGTCCGGTGGATGCCGGCCGACGGTCCCCTGGTGGCGGAGCTGCGCCGCGTGCTGTCAACTCCCGGATCGCTCTTCTGAACGTCGACTCTTCTGAAGGTCGGCGACGGGAGGTCGCGGACCGGTGAAGCCCCGGACCGGTGAAGCTCGTTGCGGCCGAGGCGTCCGTGCCATGGGTGCACCCGTGYCATGGGTGCACCCGTACCATGAGTGGCGGTGCGACCGTTGCCGGTGTACGCGTGACGGGCAGATCGTCGTGCCGCGGCGCCGACACCATGGCGGACACTCGCCAGAACGTTCGCGTCACCGGTTCATGCGTTACCGTCGTTTCATGCGGTGACGTCGTCGTTGTTGCGGGGTCGCGAACCCCATGTCCGCCCCGGAGCGCATCACCGTGTCTCTTCGTGCCGATCTTCGAAACGTGGCAATCATCGCCCACGTCGACCACGRCAAGACCACCCTCGTCGACGCCATGCTGCGCCAGTCCGGCGCGTTCGGCGAGCATGCCGAGCTCACCGACCGCGTGATGGACTYGATGGACCTGGAGCGTGAGAAGGGCATCACGATTCTCGCGAAGAACACCGCGGTCCGTTACGGCGACATCACGATCAACATCGTTGACACGCCCGGTCACGCCGACTTCGGCGGTGAGGTCGAGCGTGGCCTGTCGATGGTCGACGGCGTCCTGCTGCTCGTGGACGCGAGCGAGGGCCCGCTGCCCCAGACGCGCTTCGTCCTGCGCAAGGCGCTCGCGGCGCGGCTGCCGGTGGTGCTCGTCATCAACAAGGTGGACCGGTCGGACGCCCGGATCGCCGAGGTGGTTGACGAGACCTACGAGCTCTTCCTCGACCTCGACGCCGACGAGGACCAGATCGACTTCCCGATCGTCTACTGCAACGCGAAGGCGGGTCGTGCCTCCACCACCCGCCCGGCCGACGGGGTGAGCCCGGACTCACCCGATCTCAAGCCGCTGTTCGACCTTCTGCTGGAGACCGTGCCGGCGCCGTCGTTTGATCCTGACTCGCCGCTGCAAGCCCTGGTCACCAACCTCGACGCGTCCCCGTACCTCGGCCGGCTCGCGCTGTGCCGGGTGCACAACGGCACGATCAAGCGTGGTCAGCCGGCGACGCTGTGCCGGGCCGACGGCAGCCAGCAGCGCGTCAAGATCAGCGAGATGCTGATGACGCAGGCGCTCGAGCGGGTACCGGCGGAGTCGGCCGGGCCGGGCGACATCATCGCCATCGCCGGCATCCCCGACATCACGATCGGGGAGACCCTCGCCGACGCCGATGATCCCCGGCCGCTGCCGGTTATCACCGTCGACGAACCGTCCATCAGCATGACGATCGGCATCAACACCTCCCCGCTCGCCGGCCGTTCCGGCAAGAAGCTGACGGCGCGGCTGGTCAAGAACCGGCTGGACGCCGAGCTCGTCGGCAACGTGTCGATCCGGGTCCTGCCCACCGAGCGGCCGGACACCTGGGAGGTGCAGGGCCGCGGGGAGCTGCAGCTTGCCGTGCTTGTCGAGCTGATGCGGCGCGAGGACTTCGAGCTGACCGTCGGCAAGCCGCAGGTCGTCACCCGCACTGTCGACGGTAAGATCCACGAGCCGGTGGAGCGCCTCACCATCGACGCGCCCGAGGAGTTCCTCGGCACACTGACCCAGCTGCTCGCGCTGCGCAAGGGCAGGGTCGAGCAGATGGTCAACCACGGCACCGGCTGGATCCGGCTGGAGTACCTGGTCCCGGCCCGCGGGCTGATCGGGTTCCGGACCGAGTTCCTCACCGAGACCCGCGGTACCGGGCTGCTGCACCACGTCTTCGACCGGTACGAGCCCTGGTTCGGGGAGCTGCGCACCCGGGCGACAGGCTCCATGGTCGCCGACCGCAGCGGGGTGGCGACCGCGTACGCCCTGTTCAACCTCCAGGAACGCGGCACGATGTTCGTCGGGCCGACGACCGAGGTCTACGAGGGCATGATCGTGGGTGAGAACTCCCGGGCGGACGACATGGACGTCAACCCGACCAAGGAAAAGAAGCTCACCAACATGCGTTCATCCACCGGCGACGAGCTGGTCCGGCTCACCCCGCACCGGATACTCACCCTTGAGCAGGCGCTGGAGTTCTGCCGCGAGGACGAGTGCGTGGAGGTCACCCCGGGCTTCGTGCGTCTGCGCAAGGTGGCGCTGACCGCCGCCGAGCGCGAGAAGATCCGCTCCCGCCGCCGAGCCTGAGCGGTCCCCAGATTGCGGCAAAGCTACCCATAGGGTCGTCAATGTGACGACAGCTACCCCATCATCACCCTCTACTGCGCCACTTCCCACCCGGCGGGCGATGTTCGTGCACGCCCACCCCGATGACGAGGTGATCTCGACGGGGATCGCGCTTGYCTCGTACGCCGCCTCCCCCGACACCCACGTCACCCTCGTGACGTGCACGTTGGGGGAGGAGGGGGAGGTACTGGTGCCCGAGCTGATCCATCTGCGGGCGGATCGGGGCGACCAGCTCGGTGGCTACCGGATCGGCGAGCTGGCCGGTGCCTGCGCCGCGCTCGGCATCACCGACCAGCGCTTTCTTGGCGGTCCCGGGCGTTGGCGGGACAGTGGGATGATCGGCACCCCCGCCAACGACCATCCCCGCTGCCTGTGGCGGGCGGACCTGGACGAGGCCGTGGCGGAGCTGGTGCGGATCGTGCGCGAGGTCCGGCCGCAGGTGCTCGTCAGCTACGACGCCCGTGGTGGTTACGGGCACCCCGATCACATTCGGGCCCACGAACTCACCCGGCGGGCCTTCACCGACGCCGCCGACCCGTCCTTCGCCCCGCAGGCCGGTTCGGTCTGGCAGGTCGCCAAGCGCTACGAGACGGCGCTGGCGCGATCGAGCGCCGTCGCGGGCTTCGAGTACTTCCGCGATTCCGCCGCTGAGAGCAACCCGTTCGCGGGTCTGACGTCCGTGGACGAGCTGGGGGTGACGCTTGTCGACGATGCGGACATCACGACCGAGCTCTCCGCTCCCCACTTCTTCGAGGCGAAGATCGCCGCCATGCGGTCGCACCGGACGCAGATGAGCGTTGACGGGTTCTTTTTCGCGCTCGCCGACGGCATCGGCCAGCGAGCCTGGAGTGTCGAGCACTTCGTGCTGGCCGAGGGCGCCCGGGGGCCGGGGGACGGTCYGGACGGGCGGGAGCGGGACCTGTTCGCCGGTCTCGTGTGCGAGCCCTGATCGGCTCCGGTGCCCCGGCCCGCTGACGCCCCGGCCCGATCGTCTGCTGCCCGCCCGCCCGCTCGCCCGCTCGCCCGCGGTGRCACAGGCACCTCGGTGGGAATGTTCTGGACGGCCCCGTGTTCGTAACGCTGTAATCAATGTAAGTGTGGCGTCGGCCGAGGAGGTCGGATGCGGACCAGACGTGCCAGGGGAGACGGACCCGACCCGACGCGGCCCGGTGGTTCCTTGCCGGTCGAGCCGCTGGACGCCTACTCCGCGGTCGTGACCCGGGTGGCCGCGGCGCTGACCCCGTCAGTGGCCAGCCTACGGGTGCGTACCCGGCGCGGCGCGGGAGCCGGCTCCGGGGTGGTGTTCACCGACGACGGGTTCCTGCTGACCTCCGCGCACGTCGTCGAGGGGCATCGGGCCACCTCCGGAGCATCGGTCGGGCTGGCGCAGTTCGCGGACGGCACCGAGCGCGAGGTCGACCTGGTGGGTGCCGATCCGCTCTCGGACCTGGCCGTGCTGCGGGCCCGGGGCACGACCCCGCCGGCTGCCGTCCTCGGGGACGCCGCGGGTCTGCGGGTCGGCCAGCTCGTCGTGGCCGTCGGCAACCCGCTGGGGCTCACCGGCAGCGTGACCGCCGGGGTCGTCAGCGCCCTCGGCCGGTCGTTGCCGACCCGTTCGGGCTCGGCCGTGCGGGTGGTCGACGAGGTGATCCAGACCGACGCGGCCCTCAACCCGGGTAACTCCGGCGGGGCGCTGGTCACGGCCGACGCCCGGGTGGTGGGAGTGAACACCGCCGTCGCCGGTGTCGGCCTGGGGCTGGCTGTCCCGGTGAACGACACGACGAGGAAGATCCTCGCCGCGTTGATGCGCGACGGCCGGGTCCGCCGGGCGTACCTGGGGGTCGCGGGGGCGGGTGTTCCGTTGCCACCCGCCGTGGCCGAGCGGATCGGGCAGCGCCACGGTGTCTGGCTGGCCGAGGTGGTCGTCGGCAGTCCGGCCGGGATCGCCGGGCTGTTCACCGGGGATCTCGTCCTGTCGGTGGCCGGGACGCCCGTCGTCACTCCGGGTGATCTCCAGCGGCTGCTGACCGAGGGCACGATCGGCCGGCCGGTGGAACTCACGGTGTGGCGGCGGGGCGCGTTGGTGGACGTGATCGTCGTACCCGCCGAGTTGGTGATTGCCTGAGGACCGAGATCTGCCACCGGGGTCCGCCGGGGTCCGCTACGAGCGTCTCGGCGCTGGGGCCTCGGGGCTGGTCGGCCTGACCGGGCGGGCCTGGCGGACGATGTCCTACTGTCGGAGAATGCCCCGTCCCAGCGCCGGTCCCCGCCGGAGGCCGCCCTCAACCCGGTTGCAACGACAGCCGGCACGGCCGTCGTTGCAACCGTCCCCGGACCCGCAACCCGGCAGGGCCTTTCTGACCGCCTCCTACACACTGGGGGTGTTTCTGGGGGTCGGGCTGGGTCTCTACGGCGTCTTCCTCGTTCCCGCCGGTCCGCGGCCGGGGGGGATGCTGCTGTCGCTCGGCGTACTGGTCGCGCTGGTGGGCAACGGGGGTGCCGCGCTGCTGGTGCGGTGGCTGACGGGCACCCGGCTGGGACCCACGACCGTGCTCATCGGCTGGGCCGTCGTCGTGCTGCTGTTCGCCARCTCCCGCCCCGAGGGGGACCTGCTGTTGCGGGCGAGCGGATCTGGCTACGCGTTCCTGTTGCTCGGGGCACTGAGCCCGATCGCGGTCGCCGTCCTCGCCGGGGCACGGCGGGGGCTCACGGCGCTTCCTCCCGGTTGCTGAGCACCGGTCCGGTCACCCGGTCACCGGGTCGCCTGTCTCGCCCTGGGAGATGTCACCGGCTCTTGTGATGTGGGAGATGTCACCGGCCCTCGGGGACTGTCGCCCACGTGGTGAGCGGAGCGGGTAGCGTGGCCGGGTGGGTAGCCCTGCGCACCGTGGAGAGAACCGGGCCGGCGCGCCCGCCTCCCCGGTCTCTCCGGTCTTCCAGGTCTCCCAGGTCTCCCAGGCCGACCGGTCGATCCTGCGGACGGCGGACTTCCGCAGGGCGGTCGGCAGGTTCGCTACCGGAGTGACGGTTCTCACGACCGTCGCCGACGGTCGCCATCTCGGCATGACGGCGAACTCGTTCGTCTCGGTCTCCCTCGACCCGCTGCTGGTGCTCGCCAGCATCCGCCGGGACGCCCGCTTCCACGGTCCGCTCATGGCCTCGGGGGTGTGGGGAGTCTCGGTGCTCGCCGAGGACATGGCCGAGACGTCGCGCTGCTTTGCGAAACGCGCGTATGACCAGCCCGGCGACATGTTCGCGGGATGGGAGCACTCGATCGGGCCGGAGACCGGAGTGGTCCTGTTCGACGGCGCGCTGTCGGTCTTCGAGTGCCGGACGGTCACGACCCATCCCGGGGGGGATCACACCCTCGTCCTCGGTGAGGTCGTCTCGTTTGCCCAGCCGCGGGACGATGTCGGACCGCTCGTCTTCTACGACGGGCGCTACCTCGACCCGGGCGGTGCGGATACGGGAGGAACAGAGGCGCAGAGGGAAACGGACGCTTCCCAGAGCTAACGGACGGTTCCCGGGCGGGCGGACGGTCTCCGGGGCTAGTTGAGCCGGGCGCGGGCCGCGGCGGCGGCCTGGYGGGCGGCCGCCGCGGCGGCTGGCTCGACCGCGGCCACCGTGTCGGCGAACGCGGTCAGATCGGTGGCCCCGCCGAGAAAGTCGCCCAACCGGACGCGGAGCTCGCCGCGCTCCCGGCGCAGGCTCGCCGGGTGGTGGGGGAGCAGCAGGGACAGCTCGACGGCCCACAGCCGCATGTGCGGCGCGTCCGAGCGGGCCCCGAGGATCCGGATGTTGCCGAGGATCCGGGTGAGCACGTCCTGCGCGCTCATCGGGGCGAGGTGGGCACGGGTGAAGGCGAACCCGGCCGCGCGTACCTTCTCCGCGGCGTCGTGCACCGTCAGTAGTCGGCCGGCGGCGAACGGATCGACGAGCACGTGGTCCTGGGGGGAACCCACCGCGACCACGACGTGCCCCGGAAGCCCGACAGGATAGGCGGGGACCCCGAGCCGGGCGGCCACCTCCAGCCAGACGACGGAGAGCAGGATCGGCAGGCCGCGCCGCCGGCGCAGCACATCGGGGAGCAGCGAGGAGCGCAGGTCGGTGTAGTCGTCCTCGGCCCCGGCGAAGCCGGCGGCGAGCCCCAGGGACTCGTGCAGCGTCTCGGCGGCGATCCTCGGATCGAAATTCCCCGCTCCCGGGCCGAACCCCTCCAGGCGCCCTGCCGCCTCGGATCCGGATTCCGGCTGTGCCTGTCCCGGCTGTGCCTGCCCCGGTGCGCCGGTCTGGCGTGCCACCGGCGTACCGTGCTCGGCCCGGGGGAACCGGGGCCGTCGGCTCGAGGTCGTCCGCGCGGCGAGCAGTGGACGGGCCTGCGCGGCGAATGCGTCGAGGGCGCTCAGGGTGGCGGTGGCGTCGGGGGTGTCGGCTGCCGGGTCGACCTCGGCGGCGAGCAGATGGCAGGCGACCGCCAGGTCGATCGGCTCGCGGCGCACGACCTCGGCGAACCTGCCGCGGCTGCGGGTGCTCACGAGAGCTCGCTCGGAGCGTTCACGCCAGGGGCGGCCGCCTCCGGGGCAGCCGCCCCTGGTGGGGCAGCWGCCTTCAGGCCGGGCACCTTCGGATCGGGCGTGTCCGGATCGGATGTGTCCGGGACGGTCGTCCCCAGGACAGTCGCCCCCGCGATAGTCGCCTTCGGGGTAGTCGTATTCAGGGTAGTCGTATTCGGGACAATCTCCATGAGAGCCGTCGCATCCGGGACATTCCGCGTACGTCGTGTCGGTGGGCGGGGTGGGATGACGCGTGCCGCTACGACGGCATCCTCGGTAACCTGGACGAGTGTGCCCTCGGCAGTGACAACCGTGAGCACGCCCGATGACCATGACCGCAACGTTCCGAGAACATCACTGAGGGATACCGGTCCGGGGATGCGGTGGCGGAGCATAACTCGCGCGCCAACATCGGCCGGAGTGATGCGGACGACATACACCACCAGCGCACGCCCTTGTTGTCGACACGGAACTGTCCAGGTCGATACTAAGGACTCAGTCGCCCGTGAGCCCGAGGAGGAAAACCGGTGACCTACGTCATCGCAGAGCCCTGCGTCGATGTCAAGGACAGGGCCTGCATCGAGGAGTGCCCGGTCGACTGCATCTACGAAGGCGGACGGATGCTCTACATCCAGCCTGACGAGTGTGTCGACTGTGGTGCCTGTGAGCCGGTCTGCCCGGTGGAGGCCATCTACTACGAGGACGACGTTCCCGATCAGTGGAAGGGGTACACCGACACCAACGCGAACTTCTTCGAGGAGCTCGGGTCGCCTGGCGGCGCATCGAAGGTCGGCGCCCTGGACTTCGACCCGCCGACGGTCGCCGCGCTGGCTCCTCAGGGCGAGTCCTGAGCGGCCCTGGGAGACCCGGCAACATCTCCGGAGTCCCGCGGTCACCGGCCCGGTCCCGGGTGCGACTGCCCGACTTCCCGTGGGACCAGCTGGTCTCCTTCAAGGAGAAGGCCCGGCTGCATCCCTATGGGTTGGTCGACCTCTCGGTGGGTACTCCGGTCGACGCCACGCCGGCCGTCGTGCAGCAGGCGCTGGCCGGCTCCGCTGACGCTCCGGGGTACCCGCTGACCGCGGGTACCCCGGAGCTGCGCGAGGCGGCGGCCGGCTGGCTGGCCCGCCGGCTCGGCGTGCTCGTCGACCCGGGCGCGGTGCTGCCCGTGCTCGGGACGAAGGAACTGGTGGCCCAGCTCCCCGGTCAGCTCGGGCTCGAACCCGGTGACCGGGTGTGGGTGCCGACCCCGGCCTATCCAACCTACGAGGTCGGCGCGCTGCTCGCCCGCTGCGAACCGGTGGCGGGCCCGGCCGACGGGGTGACCCTGATCTGGTTGAACTCGCCGGGGAACCCGACCGGGCGGGTGCTCACGGTCGACGAGATGCGCGCCGTGGTCACCTGGGCGCGGGAGCGCGGTGTGATCGTCGCCAGCGACGAGTGCTACATCGAGCTGGGCTGGGAGAGCCGGCCCGTCTCGGTGCTGCACCCCGACGTGTGCGGCGGCTCCCACGAGGGACTGCTGGCGGTGCATTCGCTGTCGAAGCGGTCCAACCTCGCGGGCTACCGGGCCGGGTTCGTCACCGGTGACCCGGCCCTGGTCGAGGGTCTCCTCGCGGTCCGCAAGCACGCCGGCTTCATGATGCCGACGCCCGTGCAGGCCGCCATGGCGGCTGCGTACGCCGACGACATGCATGTGGCGGATCAGCGGGCGCGCTACGCCAACCGGCGGGCCGTCCTCGCGGCGGCGCTCGCGGTCGCGGGTTTCACCATCGATCACAGCGAGGCCGGCCTCTACCTGTGGGCAACCCGGGGTGAGGAGGCCTGGGCCACGGTGGACGCGCTGGCCGAGGTCGGGATACTCGTCGCGCCCGGGACGTTTTACGGGGAGGCTGGCCGGTATCACGTCCGGATCGCCCTGACCGCCGCGGACTCGCAGGTGGCGACCGTTCCCGAGCGGATGACGATGCTGTCGCCGGTCGCCGCCACGGGGCAGCCCGGCCATGGCGCTCGGCCTGGCCATGGCGCTCGGCCTGGCCATGGCGCTCGGCCCGGCCATGGCGCTCGGCCCGACTACGGTCAGCCGGTCACTCAGGGCAGCTATGGGGGTGCCGAGCCGGACATCCGTTAGCACCCGGCCCGGATCCGCGGCCCCGCCATCTCGTGCGGCCGGGGTCACCTCGTAGGGTCGGGCTTGTGAGCGCCTCGAACACATCCCTCGACTCTCCGATCGATCCCGCCGTCGACGAACTGTGGGAACGGCGGGCGGAGCTGACCCCCGCCGACGCCGACGCCCGCAAGATCGTGGTGGCCGCCGTCGACGCCATCGATGCGGGAGTGGCCCGGGTCGCCACGGTCGCCGTGGACGGCTCGGTCGCCGTTGACGAGCGGGCCAAGCGGGCGATCCTGCTGTCCTTCAAGGTTCTCGCCATGGTCGAGTCGTCCGCGGGCGACTTCCGCTTCCATGACCGGGTGCCGCTCAAGACCCGGTTCGACAGCGTGCGGGTGGTACCGGGCGCGATCGTGCGCTGGGGCGCGCACGTCGAGCCCGGGGCCGTCCTCATGCCGAGCTACACCAACATCGGCGGCTACGTCGGCGCCGGCACCCTCGTCGACACCTGGGCCACGGTCGGATCCTGCGCCCAGGTCGGCCGCAACGTGCACCTGTCCGGTGGGGTCGGGCTCGGCGGGGTCCTGGAGCCGCCGAACGCGGTCCCCGTCGTCGTCGAGGACGACGCCTTCGTCGGCAGTCGCTGCATGGTGGTGGACGGCGCGCGGGTGCGCCGCGGGGCCAAGCTCGGCGCCGGGGCGATCCTGACCGCCTCCACCCATGTCTTCGACGCCACGACCGGCGCGGAGTACCCGCGCGGGGAGATCCCGGAGCGGGCGGTCGCGGTCGGTTCCAACCGGGTGAAGTCGTTCCCGGGCGGAGAGTTCGCGATGCCCTGCATCCTGGTGCTGCGGACGCTCGCCGAGGGCGAGATCCACGACAAGCTGGCGTTGAACGACATCCTGCGGGAGCACGGCGTCGCCGGCTAACGATCTTGTTGTCGGCAGGCGTCCTGCCGCCGGTTAACGATCTTATCGCCGGCTAACGATCCGCTGGCCCGGTGACCGTAGGGTGTGACGGCATGAGCCTCGACCTCACGGCGCCCGTCGGCGAGCTGACCCGGGCGCTGGTTGACGTGCCCTCGGTGAGTGGGGACGAGGCCGCCCTCGCGGGCGCGGTGGAGAAGGCGCTCACCGCGGTGGACGGGCTGCGGGTCGACCGGGACGGTGACGCCGTGGTGGCCAGGACCGAGCTGGGGCTGCCCGGCCGGATCCTGCTCGCCGGCCATCTGGACACCGTTCCGCTGGCAGGCAACCTGCCCTCGCGTGTGGTGGGCGGGCGGCTCTACGGCTGCGGGACGTCGGACATGAAGGCAGGGGTCGCGGTCGCGCTGCGGCTCGCGGCCACGCTCCCGGTCGCCACGCCCGGCGCGATGAGCCACGACGTCACCTGGGTCTGCTATGATCACGAGGAGGTCGAGGCGGCCCGCAACGGGCTGCGTCGGCTCGCCGCCCGGCACCGGGACTGGCTGGAGGCGGATCTGGCCATCCTGATGGAACCGACCTCCGGCGAGATCGAGGCGGGTTGCCAGGGCACCCTGCGGGTGGTCGTGACGCTCCCCGGTACCCGGGCGCACTCGGCCCGGTCGTGGCTCGGGGACAACGCCATCCACAAGGCCGGCGATCTGCTCCGCCGCCTCGCCGGCTACCGGGCGCGGACGGTGACGCTGGACGGCTGCACTTACCGTGAGGGGCTCTGCGCGGTGCGGATCGACGGTGGGGTGGCGGGCAACGTGATCCCCGACCGGTGCCAGGTCACGRTGAACTTCCGGTTCGCCCCGGACCGGGGCCCCGACGAGGCGGTGGCGCATGTTCGMGAGGTGCTGGGTGGCTACGACGTCGAGGTCACCGATCTCGTCGGCGGGGCGCTGCCCGGGCTCGCCGCCCCGCACGCGGCGGCGTTCGTCGCCGCCACCGGTCGCGTGCCGGTGGCGAAGTACGGCTGGRCGGACGTGGCGCGCTTCGCCGAGCTCGGGATCCCGGCGCTCAACTATGGGYCGGGCGATCCCAACCTGGCCCATACCCGGGACGAGTACGTYGAGCTCGCCGCGATCGACGAGGCCGAGCGGCTGCTACGGGCGTACCTGACCGTCGTGTCTCCTGACCGTCGTGTCTCCTGACCGTCGTGTCCCTTGACCGTCGTGTCTCCTGACCGTCGTGTCCCTTGACCGCCTAGTCGCGATTTTTGTTACGCGTATGAGTCATCGGGGTTGACGTCGTGGATCCTCCTATCTCGGCACGTTAGAGTTACTCGCGTATGTGCGGTGCCGGTCGGATGGGGGGTCCGGATGGCCGGTGGTGCGGCGGGTTCGGGGGCTCGGCACCAGGCCTGGGCACGTCGATACGCAGGTGACACGCGTGGTCGGCGCCAAGYAGCGCTCCCCCCGTCGTCGTCGGTCCGAAGATGTTGCGGCCGTGGGGGGTCTGCCAGGTGACGGACACTGTCTTCAGCCATGCACAGGTGGGGTTGGCCACGGGGCCGGGCACGGATGCCATCCCGAAACCGCTGGACGGGGCCGATGAGCCTGCCCGGTACGACGGGTACGAGGTGGGCGCGGGCCTCGGCGCGGGCCTCGGCGCGGACGGAACATCCGACGGTGTCGTCGACTACCGGGCGAAGGTTCGCTGGGAACGGCCGTACGGCTGGCTGCTCGTGGGTTCCGACGCGGCCGCCTGCGTGGTCGCGGCGGGAGTGGCCTACCTGGTCCGGTTCGGCGGACTGGTTGAGTTCGACCTGAAGCCGGTCTCCGCGACGCCGTATGTCGCCATGTCGATCCTGCTGCCCGTCGCGTGGGTGTTGTCGATGTACCTGAGCCGGGCGTACGAGAGCCGGTTCCTCGGCAGCGGCTCGGAGGAGTTCCGCCGGGTCCTCAACGCCGCCGCGCAGCTCACCGCGGTGGTGGCCGTCCTGTCCTATGCGACCAAGGCCGAGCTCGCGCGTGCCTACGTGCTGATCGCCTTCCCGGCGGCG